>CBRGMJ010000027.1:0-8824 GCA_967797525.1 uncultured bacterium
CCTATCGCGGGGGTATCGTCGCGCGGGGGTATCGTCGCGCGGGTTTATCGTCGCGTCTGAGCGAGCGCGGCGAGGCGGCGACCGCGCCTCGGCCGGACGTGGGCGAGATCCATCACCTGCAGCACCCCCGCTGCCAGCCGGAGCGGATCGTGTCGCAGAAGCTCCTCTTCGCTCATAAGCGGCAAACCAACCGCCACAAGCCCAATAGCTTCCAACTCACCGATCGAGGGCTCGACTGGGCGGCTGCCCTGCCCGGCGTAGCGATCCCGCAATGCGCGGCTCTGCGGCATCTGTGTGTTGACGATCACGTGTGAGAACATCCCCGTCCCCGTATGCGCGTGGATGGCGCGGACGTGATCGGCGGCGGTATACCCATCGGTCTCGCCCGGCTGCGTCATGATGTTGCAGATATACACACAAGGCGCAGCGGACTCGCGCAGTGCGTCGGCGACACCCGGGACGAGCAGATTGGGGATCAGGCTGGTGTAAAGACTCCCCGGGCCGAGGACGATGAGATCGGCGTCCACAATGGCCTCGAGCGCGTCGGGCAGCGGCGGCGGATCAGCGGGGCGGAGCGAGACGCGCGTAATGCGGCCCCGGGCGCCGGTGATCTTGGACTCACCTTCGATGACGCGTCCGTCGTCGAGTTCGGCGGCCAGAACGACGTCGTGCGCAGTAGTGGGCAGCACCCGACCGCGGATCTTGAGGACCTTGCTCGTCTCCTTGACCGCCAGTTCGAGATCCCCGGTGACCCCGGCCAGGCTGGCGATGAACAGGTTCCCGAAGGCGTGGCCGTCGAGCGCGCCGCCGCGGAACCGATATTCGAACAGCTTGGTCATCAGGGGCTCGGCCTCGGCCAACGCCACCAGACAGTGGCGAATATCACCGGGCGGTAGGATGCCAAGCTCGCGCCGCAGTCGCCCGGACGATCCGCCGTCGTCGAACACTGTGACCACGGCCGTCAGGTTCGACGAATACTGCTTCAGACCGCGTAACAGTGTCGCGAGCCCCGTCCCGCCGCCGAGGACGACGATGTTCACGCCGCGGCGGCGACGGCGCTCTTGGCGGAGGAAGTCGACCAGCGTCGGGCTCCCCGAGGGAAACAACACGCGGTCGATCGAGCGCAGCATCCCGCGCAGGCCAAAGAACGCAGCCAGCACCCCGAGGGTGACGCCGAGGACGCCCAGGGCCATGGGAGAGGCCTCGTAACCGGTCAGACGTCCTAGCGACTGGGCCAGCCGGAAGATCGCTGACTCGAATTGCGTGAGAAAGCGTTCGTTGATCAGCAGCGCGAAGCCGGCCCCAAACACCAGCACGCCCGCGGCGATCAGCGCCCCCCATCGCTTGATCCCGATCCCCGGGGCCAGCCAGCGCTGCCAGCGCCGCCACCGCTTGCTCACTCCGCGGCCTCGGCCAGCGCCAGATCCTTGCGGACGTCGCGGTGCCGCACGTGCACCCGACATCCCCGGGCCCGCAGATGGCGCGCGAGGTCATCGCCCAGCACGACCGACCGGTGGCGACCACCTGTGCAGCCGATGCCGATGGTCAGGTGTGTCTTCCCTTCGGCAACGAACTGGGGCAGCAGGTAGTCAATGAAACTGTACATCCGTTCGAGGAACTCACGCGTCTCAGGCTGCTCGAGCACGAACCGCCGGACCCGTGGGTGATGCCCGGGCAGGGGGCGGAGCGCCGCCTGGTAGTGCGGGTTAGGCAGGAACCGGACATCCAGGATGAGATCGGCATCGATCGGGATACCGTACTTGTATCCAAACGAGATGACGCTCACCTCGAGCTGCCGTGCCGGCCTGCGGTCCCGCAGGTACGTCGAGACGATCTCGTCGCGGAGTTCCTTGACCGTCAGCGTCGAGGTGTCGACGATCTTGTCCGCTCGCCCCTTCACGACTTCGAGGCGCCGGCGCTCGGCGCGGATCCCGTCCAGCACGCGACCGGTCTGCGCGAGCGGGTGTTTGCGGCGGGTCTCTTTGAAGCGGCGGACGAGCACATCGTCGCCGGCCTCGAGAAACAGGATGTCGTACCGCAGCCCCAGACGGGTGAGTTCCTGCAGGGCGACGAAGAGCTCGTCGAAGAACTCGCCGCCACGGATGTCGATGACCAGCGCTACGCGGCGGACCTTGCCGCCCGAGTGCAGCACGACATCGGCAAACTTCGGGAGCAGGGCCGGCGGCAGATTATCGACGCAAAAGAAGCCCAGGTCCTCGAACACTTTCATGGCGTTGGATTTGCCCGCACCCGACAGACCCGTGATGATGACAAACTGCACCCCGCCGCCAGGCTGGTGGCGAGGGCCGCGCCGCGCGCGCGCCGACCGGCTACCGTCCGAGGAGATGGCTGAGGCCCGTGCTGACGATGGCAATGATCAGTGCTCCCACAAGGGCAGACCAGAAGTTGGCGATCTGGAATCCCGGAACCACGGCGCTGACGATATACAGCATCAGCGCGTTTACGACCAGGGTGAAGAGTCCGAGGGTGAGGATGCTGAGCGGCAGCGTGAGGATGATAAACAGCCATCGGATCGACGCATTGACGAGACCCAGCACCAGTGCGGCCCAGATGATCGTCCGAGTATCCGGGGCACGAATGCCGATCGGGAGCAGCGTGGTGACCCAAATGGCAATGCCGTTGAACAGCCACCGCGTCAGGAACCCACCAAGCACAGCACCCCTCCTTACTGACCTATCGTCTCATTATACTCGAAGGTCCCGAAGTGGCCGACCAGCATCAGGTGGCGCAGGCCCGCCCCGACAACGCAGATCAGCGTCAGCACCAGCCAGCGATGCGGACCGCCATAGATCCTCGGGAAGTGGTTGCTGATCATCAAGAAGATGGCAGGGAACGTCAAATAGGTGTTGTGCGTCGACCGCGCTTTCGCGTGCCGGCCGAGCGAGTAGTCGACCTCGCGGCCTTCACGCGCCGCGCGCACCATCTGTCGCTGCGGCAGGATGATGTGGACCCACACGTTGGCCGCCATGATCGTGCCGGCCATGGCCCCAACGTGAAGAAATGCCGCGCGGGCACTCATCACATGGGTGGCCGCGTAGTTCATCGCGACCAGCAGTGCAAGGGACGCCCCCGCCGCCCATCTCGGGCGCCGGGCCAGCGACCGCCAGAGGCCATCGTAGACGAACCATCCGGCCAGCAGCATTCCCACGCCCACGGCGACCGCCTGCCCCGGAGTCAGGGCGCCGTCGCGATCCACCATGAGGACCGACGCGCTCACATAGTACACGACGATCAGGAGCAGGAAACCGGACAGCCACGTTATAGTGGCCTCGAGCCAGAACCATCGAAGGTACGGGGGCAGACGCCCGGGAATCAGCAGTCGTTTCTCGAGCTGGTAGTACCCCCCGCCGTGCAGCAGCCAGGTGACGCCGTCGACGTCCTTGCGCGACTGGGGATCGGGATGCAGGTGGCTGTCGATCCACATGAAGAGCAGCGAGTCGCCGATCCACATGATGCCCGCGATCACGTGGATCAAGCGCAGGAGGGCGTTCAACCATTCCAGCCAGGCCGAAGACACGACGACCTGTCTCTCCCGACAAACGGGATGCTAGACGCGGAGCGCGGCCTTCAACACGTCCGGCACGCGTCCCGGCAACTCGACCATGCGCACGCCTGCGGCCTCAAGCGCAGCGATCTTGGCCTGCGCGGTGCCCTCCGTCCCTGAGATGACGGCGCCTGCGTGACCCATGCGCTTGCCCGGCGGGGCGGTGCGTCCCGCGATGTATCCGGCGACCGGTTTCCGCACGGACGCCTTGATGAACCGCGCAGCCTCTTCTTCGGCGCTGCCGCCGATCTCACCGACGAGCACGATCGCGGTTGTCTCCGGATCGTCGTTGAAGAGCCTGATCGCCTCGGTGAACGAAAGACCCACCACCGGGTCGCCTCCGAGGCCGAGTGCCGTGCTCTGTCCCATGCCCGCGTTGGTCAGACCCGCGACGATCTCGTACGTCAAGGTGCCGCTGCGAGATACAAAGCCGATGCCGCCCTGCTTGAACAGATGATTGGGCATGATGCCGATCTTGCAGCGTCCGGGCGAGGTCAGGCCGGGTCCGTTCGGGCCCACGACCCGCACCCCGGCGGCTCGCGCAGCCGCGACGACTTCGATCGCGTCGTGGACGGGGACATGCTCGGTTATGATGACGATGGGGTCGAGACGCGACGCGATCGCCTCGAGCGCTGCGTCCTTCGTTCCCCGAGCCGGTACGAAGATGCACGATGCGCTAGCGCCCGTTTGGGCGACAGCCTCGGCGACCGTGTCGAACACCGGGACGTCTCCCACCTTCTGCCCGCCCTTGCCGGGCGTGGTGCCGGCGACGACTTTGGTGCCGAACTCCAGCATACGGCGCGCGTGGAACTCGCCCTGGTAGCCGGTGATCCCCTGCACCACGACGCGTGTCCGTTCGTCGATCAAGATGGCCATCTCGCGCTCCGGCGTTCGATAGTGACCCTAGACGATCATTTCGAGTTCGAGTTCATCGCGAATGGGAATGCCATGCTGCCCGACCCTCGGAATCTGCGGCTTGATGCGCCGTGCCTGCTCCACCGCGTCCCGATGAACCGCGACCATCGCGAATCCTCGCCGCTGATAGAAGCCGAGCGCGTGGAGGTTGTCGTTGGTGGTCACCAACCACAACCGCCGGCAGCCGGCCCGGCGCGCGGCCGTGTTCACCGCCTGGACGAGCGCGCTACCCACGCCGGCACCCGGCCGGACGCTGTCGAGCGTCACGATCTCACACTCCGCGTCCAGGATCTCGTAGGTCAGCAACCCCACCTTGTCGCCGCCGGCACCCTGAGTGCGCAGCACCGCCACGAACCCAGGAAGTTCATGTGGCCGGCGCACGGCGCCGTGGACGACAATGATCTCGGCGCCCCAGCGCTCGGCACTGAATGCCTGTACCCACGGTCGATCTTGCGGTGTGACCGGTCGGATCTCAACTTCTGACAAGTTTCACGACTTCCCTGGCCGCCGCCTCGGGATCGGTGAAGGCGTGGACCTTCGCCGCTTCGAGGATCGCCCGGCCCTCGCTCTCATTCGTCCCGGTCAGGCGAACAACCATCGGGACCTTCGGCGGCTGCGCTGCGATGGCGCGGGCGATGTCGTCGCAGCGGGTGATCCCACCAAAGATATTGATGAACAGCCCACGTACGCCCGGCTTGCGCAGCACGATGTTCATGGCCTGTGCCATGTTCTCGGTAGTCGCGCCACCGCCGACGTCGAGGAAGTTGGCCGGTTGCCCCCCAAAATGCGCGATCATATCGAGGGTGGACATGACCAATCCCGCGCCGTTGCCGATGATAGCCACATTCCCGTCGAGCTCGACGTATGAAAGATCCTGACTCTTCGCCATTTGCTCGAGCTCCGTCAGCTCTTCGTTCTTCGGCAGGCGGTCGTGGCGGTAGGTCGCGTTGTCATCGATGATGAGTTTCGCGTCGACCGCCAGCAGCGCGCCATCGGCGACCGCCAGCGGGTTGATTTCCGCGAGTTCGGCGTCCATCTCGCCGCAAAGGCGCGAAAGGTTGAACGCGATCGTCGCAAACTGCAGCAGGAGCTTGCCCTCAAATCCGAGCTTTCGGCCCAACTCGCGCGCATGATACGGCTCGAATCCCATGAATGGATCGATGTGCATCTTGGCGATCTTCTCGGGCGTCGTGCGGGCGACATCTTCGATGTCGATCCCACCGGCCGCCGAGCCGATCACCACGAGCCGCCCCGCGCCGCGGTCGACCGTAAACGCGAGATAGTACTCGGCGCCGATGTTGGCGGCCTCGGCGACCAGCAGCCGGCGCACCTTCTCGCCCTTGATGTCCATCCCGAGGATGGCCTGGGCCTTCTCGCGCGCCTCGGTGGCGTCTTTGGCGAGCTTGATCCCCCCGGCTTTACCGCGACCGCCGACGAGCACCTGCGCCTTGAGCACGACAGGGTACTTCAGCGCGACCTCATCGATCTGCTCGGGGCGGTCGATCACTGTGCCCTTCTGGATGGGGATGCCGTACGATGCGAAGATCTCTTTGGCCTGATACTCGTGCAGTTTCATCGATCACCCTCGGTTGGAACCAGCTTCGCGGCCAGTTGTGCCTTCACCCCTGGCCAGTCACCATCGATGATGCTGAAGTACACCGTATCGCGGACGCGGCCGTCGGCCAGAATCATGTGGTGGCGAAAAGTACCCTCTTCCCTCGCCCCGATCCGCAGCAGCGCCCGCCGCGATCGCTCGTTCAAGACGTCGGTCTTGAACTCGACGCGGATGCAGCCGAGCGTCTCAAACGCGTGCCGCAGAAGGAGATACTTGGACTCAGTGTTGACCGCCGTCCGCTGAAAGTCGCGTCCGTACCATGTCCAGCCGATCTCGAGGCGGCGGTTGGCTCTATCGATGTTCGCGTACCGGGTGCTGCCGATGGCCCGGCCGGCCGCCTTGCTGATGACGGCAAACGGTACGGCCGTGCCATTCGCCTGCCAGGAGAGGGCGGTTTCGATGTACGTTCGTAGGCCTCCGGGGGTCGTTGGGTACGCCTGCGTCAGCCGGACGAGGTCCTCATCCAACCCGACCGTACAGAGGTCGCTATGATGAGCGAGTGAGAGCGGTTCCAAGCGGACGTGCGTGCCGTCAAGCGTAACCGGCTCGACGTACATGGCTCCTGTCATCGCGCGAACCCGATCAGGCCTTCAGCGCTCCGAGCATCTCCCGTACGGCTCCCAAGGATGCCTTGAAGGCAGCTTTCTCCGAGGCGTCGAGTGGCACTTCAATGATCTTCTCCATCCCGCCCGCTCCGAGCACGATCGGTACGCCCACGCAGACGTCACGCTCGCCGTACTCCCCGTCCAGGTAGACGCAGCACGCTATGACCCGCTTCTGATCGCGCAGGATCGCCTCCACCATCTCGCAGATGGACGCCCCGGGCGCCGTGAACGCGCTGGCCTTCATCAGCTCGGTGATCTCAGCACCACCACGCCGCGTGCGCGCCACGACCGAGTCGATTTGCGCCGCGGAGAGGAAGTGTGAGACGGGAATGCCGCGCACCGTCGCATAGCGCGGCAGCGGGACCATATCCTTGTCCGTATGCGCGCCCACTACGAGCGCGTGCACGTCATTCACCGACACACCCAACTCCATCGCCAGAAACGTCCGGAACCGCGTCGAGTCGAGGGCGCCCGATTCGCCGATCACGCGCGCACGGGGCAGCCCCGCGGTCTTCACCGTCAGATACATCATCGCATCGAGCGGGTTGGTCACGACCACCAGCGTCGCGCCCGGCGAGTGCTGCACGACCGGCCCGACGACGCTGCGCATGATGCCCGCATTCGTGTCGATCAGCTGCTCGCGGGTCATGCCGGGCTTGCGGGCGATACCGGCGGTGATCACGACGACGTCTGACCCCGCCGTGGCGGCGTAGTCATTGCTGCCGGTCACCTTCACGTCGAAGCCCGCGATCGGGCCCGCCTGCATGATGTCGAGCGCCTTCCCCTGCGGGAGCCCCTCGATGATGTCGACCAGGACGACGTCGGCGAGTTCCCGGCTGGCGATCCAGTGGGCCGCGGCGGTTCCGACGGTCCCTGCACCCACAATCGATAGTTTGGCTCGTTTCGGCACGAACGGCCTCCCAAATCCTACGGCATGTTTCCTAGGTCATGTTGTTGATGACGGCCGTGGCGAATTCGCTGGTCTTGACCTCTTTTGCCCCCGGCATCAACCGCGCCAGGTCATAGGTCACGATCTTTTCCTGGAAAGTCTTCTCCATCCCCTTGACGATCTTGTCGGCCGCTTCCTGCCAGCCCATGTACTCGAGCATCATGACGCCCGATAGCGTGAGCGACCCGGGGTTCACCTTGTCCTGATTGGCGTACTTGGGCGCCGTGCCGTGCGTGGCCTCAAAGACTGCGTGAAAGTCGCTGATGTTGGCGCCGGGCGCCATGCCGATACCGCCCACCTGCGCCGCGATCGCGTCGGAAAGATAGTCGCCGTTGAGGTTGCCGGTGGCGATGACCGAGAAGTCCTGCGGCCGCGTGAGCACGTGCTGGAAGGTCACGTCGGCGATGTAATCTTGAAGAAGGATCTTTCCTGCCGGCGTCTTGCCGCCGTGCTTCTCCGCCACGTCCTGCCAGGAGATCGTCCGGTCGCCGAACTCTTCCCGACCCAGCTCATACCCCCAATTCGCAAAGGCGCCCTCCGTGTACTTCATGATGTTGCCCTTGTGGACGAAGGTGACGCTCTTGCGCTTGTGATCGATGGCATACTGGATCGCTTTGCGCACCAGCCGCTTCGTGCCAAATGGGCTCATCGGCTTCAGCCCAACGGCTGAGCCCTCGCGGATCCTCCACTTGAACTCGTTCTTCACGAAGTCGATCAGCTTGTTGGCTTCGGCCGAGCCCGAAGGCCACTCCAAGCCAAGATAGATATCCTCGGAGTTCTCGCGAAAGATCACCATATCGACCATTTCGGGGCGCTTGACGGGACTGGGCACATTCTCGAAGTAACGCACAGGCCGGATGCACGTGTAGAGATCCAGCAGTTGTCTGAGCGCCACGTTGAGGCTGCGGAACCCGCCGCCGATAGGCGTTGTCAGCGGGCCCTTGATGCCGACAATGTAGTGTTGGAACGCCCGTAGAGTGTCGTCGGGTAGCCAGGACTTGAACGCGTTGAACGACTTCTCTCCGGCGAAGACCTCGAACCAGACGATCTTCCGGGCAGCGCCGTACGCCTTAGTGACCGCCGCATCGAAGATGCGCTGGCTGGCCCGCCAGATATCCGGGCCGGTGCCGTCGCCCTCAATGAACGGAATAATCGGCTGATTGGGCACGACCAGC
>CBRGMJ010000028.1:0-8817 GCA_967797525.1 uncultured bacterium
TAAGGCGATCGCCGGATCGCCCGGGACCAGCTTCAGCATCAGGAACACCACGATCGAGATGCCGAACAGGACCGGGAGTGCCAGCGCTATGCGGTTAGCGAAGTACCGCCCCACGCCTACCTATCGGTTCACCGGCTCAGCCAGACGCGGCGCAGATCGAAGTTCCACGACGGCGGCGCGACGAAGTTCTGCACCTTGGCACGATACGCGATCGGGCTGCGATCGTGGACCACGAAGAGCCAGGGCGCGTCCTCCGCGATGATCTTCTCCGCCTGGCGGTACAACTGCAGTCGCCGCTGCTCGTTCATCTCTCGCCGGGCCTGGTCCATCATGCGGTCCGCCTCGGGATTCCGATACCACGTCCGCACGTTCCCCACCGGCGGGTGGAGGCTCGAGTGGAACATCGTCTCCAGCCAGAATGGATCGCTACTGCTCCACGAGGTCTGTAGGGCGCCGGTCTGGTCGTCCAGACCCAGGCGCGCCTTGGCGATGAACGCGCCAAACTCGATGACCTCGAACTCGACACGGATGCCGACGTCACGTAGGTTGGCCTGAATGTACTCGTTCATCGGCGTAGGCACCATCATGCCGGTGCCGCTGGCCGGATAGAAGGCCTTCATCTCGAAGCCGTTGGGATATCCCGCCTCGGCCAGAAGCCGACGCGCCCGCGCCTGATCGTATGTGTAGCCTGCGACGTTTCCTTTCTCGTAGCCGGGGTTGCCCGGGGGGAACGGCCCCTTGGCCATCGTGGCCGTGTTCCGGAGGATATCCTTCGCCAGCCCCTCGCGGTTGATCGCGTGGTTCATCGCCTGCCGGACGCGCCGATCCCTCGTGGGGGTCGCCCGGTTGTTCAGCATCCAGAACCAGATGTGCGGCGGTCCGGCGAACGCGACCTGGACACTCTTGTTGAAGCGTAGCTGGTAGACGCTGTCGGGCGGGATGACGACCATGACATCCACCTCGCCGGACATCAGCGCCGCCACACGCGACGAGGCTTCGATGATAGGGCGGATCACCACTCGGTCGAGCAGCGGCGGGCCACCCCAGTAGTCGGGGTTGCGCTCCAGCACGGCTTTGACACCTCGATCCTGCTCAACGAACTTGAACGGGCCGCTGCCGACCGGGCTGAGCGCAAACCGGTCTTTGCCCATCCGGCGCATGGCGGTCGGGCTCACGATCCCAGTCGTGAGAGTCGCGAGGTTGCGCAGCATCGATGGAAACGGCTCCGACAGGACCAACTGGAACGTGTACTTATCGACCACACGCGTCTCTTTGATGACCCGGAATCCTACCAGAGAGAAATTGATGGAGCGCAACGTGGCGTCGAAGAAGGGATGTCGTTCGTCAATCGCGCGATCGTAGCTGAATTTGATCGCCTCGGCGTCGACTTCGGTCCCGTCGTGGAATTTCGCGCCGCGACGGAGATTGAACGTGTACGTGAGCCCATCTGCCGAGATGTTCCAGCGCTCGGCCAGCCCCGGCACGAGCGGCGGCGTATCGACGTCGCTGGCCGATTTGGTGTAGTCCTCGTGGACCAGGCTGTCATACATTAGGACAAGGGCGCGCACGGTCGCCCCGCCCGTCGACAGCCCCGGCACCAGCACTCCGGGATCGGCCTCCCAGGCGATGACGATGGTGCCGCCTTTCCTCGGTTGGACGGCCGGGGCAACCGCCGCGGGGCCGGCCAGTGCCCAGCGGGACAACAAAGGCGTCGTCAACGCGGCGCCGGTTCCGACGAGCCCATAGCGCAGCAGATCACGGCGGGACAGCCTGCTCATGCTCCACCCCCTTGGTCTGAGATCAATCTGGGTCCTTCGTGGGCAATGGAATGCCCTCCTCCGCTTCAGGTCCGTTCGGCGACGAAGATCGCGGCTTCAGAGTCCATCGTGAACGGCTCACCGCCAAGGCCGCCGTAGATCGCGACAACCGTCATGCCGGTGGCCTCCAGCATCTTCCTCACCTCGGCCGCGGTGAAGGCCCGGATGGAGTGGTTCCACGCTTCGCGGCGACCATCCGGGAAAATGACCGTGTTTGTCCAATTGAGCCGCCCCGCCAGCGGATCGAACGACCATTCCTCGACTTCCTTGATGTTGTCGTCGCGCTCCTCGACGATCGTAGGTTGAAACAGGCGGATCTCGTGCTCGCGGTTCCAGAAGTCAATCAGCAACCGGCCGCCACGGCGCAGACCGCCTGCCATCCCCTGCAGCATCGCCTGGTTCTCTTCGTCGGTGGCAAAGTACCCAAACGAGAGAAACATGTTGATGGCGGCGTCGAACGGCCCGCCCACCGGCAGCGCGCGGGCATCGCCGACGACGAACTGCGCGCGCACGCCGGCTACGGCCGCCTTCTGCCGCGCCCGAGCGATCTGCACCCCGGAGATATCGATCCCAGTCACCTGGTGGCCACGCCGGGCCAGTTCGATGCTGTGCCGGCCGTAGCCGCAGGGCACGTCGAGGATGCGAGCGGGCGCCCGCAGGTCGAGCAGCTCAACCACCTGATCGGTCTGAGTGACCGCGAGCTCGGTGTCAGACCGTTCGTAGAGTTCGAAGAACGTCGGACGATCGAAGACGTCTCGCCACCACTCGCTGTGCCTCGCCACGTCTCAGCGCTCCTCTGGTGAGACGGGCAACGAGGCGAGGTACTCGGCGATGAGAGCCCGTGCCGCCCGCTCGTTCTGGGGGAGGACGAGAATGTCGGCCCAGACGCCGATCTTGTCGGTGACGACAATGCCGGGATAGCCCGGCACAAACCGCGTTCGGATCATCGCGTCGATGCCGGCAGACGCCAGCAGATCGCGAATCGTCATCGCCTCGAACTCCGACGCGGCCTCGTGGACCGCCACCACATCAGTGGGTTTTGGAAGCCACTGCATGGTCTACGGATCCTCTGCGGCCAGACGATAGGCCTCGCGCGATGGGATGCCGTAGGCGGCCGCGAGCGCCCGGGCTGCATCGCGCCGTGACAGACCTTCGACCAGCAGGCGTGACACGAAGGCTTTCGGGGTCAGCCGGGCCGCCCTGGCGTCGTCGTCCGCGGCAGCGGGCTCAGACGCGGCCTCGATCACGAGCGTCACCTCGCCGCGCGGCGTGCCCACGAGCGCAGCGCCAACCTCGGCCGGCGTGCCGCGTAGGATCTCCTCGTGAACCTTCGTGAGCTCTCGTGCCAACAGCATCTGCCGACCCGCAAACACCGCCGCGAGGTCGGCAAGAGTCTCGCGCACGCGGTGCGGCGCCTCGAACATGACGACCGCAACGGGCAGCGCGCTCAATGCCGACAGGAAGCGGACACGTTGGCTGCGACGTCTTGGGGGAAAGCCGACGAAGGCAAACGTCCCTGCCGGAAAGCCGGCGACCGACACGGCCGCCGTGACCGCGCTCGGTCCCGGAACGGGCTCCACTCGAAACCCGGCGCTCGCCGCGGCGGCCACCAGCATTGCCCCAGGATCGGACAGCGCGGGCGTCCCGGCGTCGCTCGTCACCGCGACGCTCCTCCCTTCCCGCAGCATCCCAAGGATCTCCGGAATGCGCGCCGCTTCGTTGTGCTGGTGCAGGCTCATGGTCGGCGTGTGAATATCCAGATGCGCCAGCAATCCGCGCGTGCGCCGCGTATCCTCGCACGCCACGACGGCCGCTTCACGCAGCACGCGGATGGCGCGCAGCGTAATGTCCTCCAGATTGCCGATTGGTGTTGCCACCAGGTAGAGGGTGCCTGCCCGCGCGCTCACCGCGCCGGCTCCGGCATCGCCGCGCGTGCCTCGAGCAGGCCTTCAAGCAGCATCAGGGCGGCACGTTTGTCCAGTGGCTCGTTCAGGTTGCCGCACTTGGGCGACTGGATGCACGATGGACAGCCGGTTTCGCACGGACAGGCCTCGATGACCTCCCGCGTTGCGGCCATGAGCGCATCGATCAGCGCGTACCCCTTCTCGGTGATGCCGACACCGCCGGGATAGCCGTCGTAGATGAAGATGACCGGGGTGCCGGTCTGCGGGTGTGCCGGGTAGGACACCCCGCCGATGTCCCATCGGTCGCACATAGCAAAAAGCGGCAACACGCCGATCGCGGCATGTTCGAGGGCGTGGATGCCGCCGGCGAAGTCGAGCCCGGCGCTGCGCACGCGCTGCTCGAGCCCGTCGGGGATCTCGAACCAGAATGCGGTCGTCTGGAGGCGTTGCGGTGGCAGGTCGAGTGGTTCGATGCCGAGCACAGTGTCCGAGAAGAGCTGCTTGCGGGCAAACCCCAGCACCTGCGTGGTCACCTCGACTTCGCCAAACTGCATCGTGGTCGGGCCCCACGGCCTGGATGCGTGCGCCCGGCGGATTGTGAGGTCGATCGTCGTCTTTGGCTGCGTGTGGTAGTCGACCGCGGCCGGCGAGACGCGCACGAGGCGGCCGGCGACGTCGAGGTCGGTGACGAGATAGGCGTCGCCCTGGTGCAGATACACGGCGCCGGGGTGCGCCTGTTCGAAGACGCGTGCCGATTCCACGGTGCCGATGGTGCGTCGCGCCGGGATGACGATCCGAAAGGCCGGGCCCGATGCCGATCGGATGTCCACCTCCTGCGCCGGATACCGTCCTTTCCCGGTCCAGTGCCACCGCCCACGGCGGGGCGCGAGTTCGCCAGCGTCGACCAGCGAACCGACCAGTTCGCGGGCGCGTTCGCCGAAGAGCGACAGGTCGGATTCGATGATTGCGATCTCGGCCGCCGCGCACCGCAGATGCCGGGTGAGAATGTACGAATTCGTAGGATCGATGACGGCATGCTCGCAGGGACGCCCGAACAGGTAGTCGGGGTGTCGCATCAGGTACTGGTCGAGCGCGTCATCCTGGGCGATCAGCACGGCCAGGGACGGTTCGGTCCCCCGCCCGGCGCGTCCGGCCCGCTGCCACATCGACGCGATGGTCCCGGGGAATCCCACCAGCACCGCGGCATCGAGTCCACCGACGTCGATCCCCAGCTCGAGCGCGCTGGTCGACACCACGCCGAGCAGGTCACCGTCGAAGAGGCGACGTTCGATGCGCCGCCGGTCTTCGGGCAAGTAGCCCGCCCGGTAGGGGCTGATGCGGCCCGCCAGATCGGGCGACGTCTCGCGCAGCCGCGCGCTGGCGTAGCGCGCGATCAACTCGGTGATCTTCCGCGCCTTGGTAAAGGCGATCGTTCGCACGCCCCGTCCCACCAGGTCGGCAAAGAGCCCCGTGGCCTCGCCAAGCGCGCTCTTGCGCGCCGCCGCCGGCCGTTCGCCGTTGATCAGAGGCGGATTCCACAGTGCAAACCATTTTGGCCCCGAGGGCGCGCCGTCATCGTCCACGACGGTCACCGGCAGACCGAGCAGCCGCGAAGCGAATTCGTCGGGATTGGCAATCGTGGCCGAGGTGCAGATAAATTGCGGATTCGAGCCGTGGAAGCGGCACAAACGCCGCAGCCGCCGGATCAGGTTGGCGACGTTCGACCCGAACACGCCCCGGTAGACGTGCATCTCGTCGATCACGACGAACCGCAATCGATGCAAGAATGCCTTCCATCGAAAGTGCTGGGGCAAGATGCCGATATGCACCATGTCGGGATTCGAAAGCAAGAGCCGCGCGCGCTCGCGGATGGGGCGCCGTTCGCGCTGCGGCGTATCACCGTCGTAGGTGGCCACGGCGATGTCGGGCAGGTCAAACTCGCGGAGCGTATCGACCTGATCCTGCGCCAGGGCTTTGGTCGGGAACAGGTAGAGGGCGCGGGTCTCGGGGTCGGCCAGCAGCGTGTCGAGCACGGGCAGGTTGTAGCAGAGCGTCTTACCGCTGGCCGTGGAGGTCACGACGGCCACGTGCTCGCCGCGTCGGATGGCTTCGACGGCGGCGGCCTGGTGCGCGTAGAGACGACCGATCTTGTGGGCGTCAAGCCAGCGTCGCAGATCTGGGTGAATGGGGTAGTCAGGCGCGCCAAACCTTGCCGCCCGCCCGGGGAGAAAGCGCGCGTGCACGATCTGGTCCTGATACGCCGACCGCCGACGCAGGTCGTCGAGGAACGCCCCGAAGTCCATTGCGCTTTCAGTTTAGCGCAACGGAGATCGAATCCTGTGAGACCCTACCGCAACCCCTTCAACCGCATCCTCAGATCATTGGGGCTGTCGGCGGCGTCCATCCCCAGATCGACGTCGATCGCCCCGGACTGGACCAATTGGTAGATCGAGTAGTCGAATGTCTGCATGCCTTCCTGGACGCTGGCTGGGGACTGCATCGCCGATCGGATGCCCGGCAGGTCGCCCTTCCGAAGGAGTTCGCGCATGCGAGGGGTGGCCAACATGATCTCGACCGCGGGCACCCGGCCGCTGCCATCCCTCCGCAGCACCAGGCGCTGGGAGATGATCGCGTTGAGGTTGAGTGATAGCTGGAGCGCGATACCGGCGTGGCGTTCCGGGGGAAAGAAGTGCAGGAGCCGCTCGAGCGTCTGGCTTGAGTTGTACGAGTGGAGCGTGCTCAGCACCAGATGCCCCGTCTCGGCGAAGTGCACGGCCGCCACGGCGCTCTCCTCGTCGCGGATCTCGCCAATCAGGATCACATCCGGCGCCTGACGCAACGCGTCGCGCAGTGCCAGGCCGAACGACTCGCAGTCGGTGCCGATCTCCCGCTGGCTGACGATGCTGCGGCGATCCTGATGCACGAATTCAATGGGATCCTCGATCGTGACGATGTGCCCGGCCCGCTCGCGATTCCGGTGGTCAATCATGGCGGCCAGCGTGGTGGACTTGCCGGAGCCGGTCTGACCTGTGACGAGCACGAGGCCGCGAGGAGCCAGGGCCAGCCCCGCGACGACCTCGGGAAGCGCCAGCTCATGAAACGAGGGGATGTGGCTCTTCACCCGGCGGATGACGGCAGCCGGCGAGCCGCGCTGCACATACACGTTTATCCGAAAGCGACCCAACGCCGGTGAAGTATACGCAATATCCGCCCGTCGTAGCTCGTCAAACTCGCGCCGGTGGCGCTCGGACATCACCTGACGTGCAAACTGATTGATGAGATCATCAGTCAAAGGCAAGTCGCCCAAGGGTATCAACTCTCCGGCGACCCGAAGCATCGGTGGGACCCCCGATTTCAAGTACAGGTCGGAGGCGTCCCGGGCCTCCATATTGATCAGCAGATCATCGAGGTGCCTCACGCGCGGCGACTCAAGAACCCTGTGGGCTCCTGCGGGGCCGCCGGGCCGCCGCGGTTCTGCATGAACGCATCGCGCTCGGTGGCATGGTTCACAGCTTCCTCGCCCGTGATGCGACGCTGCTTGACCAGCGTCTTGAGGTGTTGGTCCAGGCTCTGCATCCCGTCCTTCGCACCCGTCTGGATCACCGAGGGGAGCTGGTGGACTTTGTTCTCTCGGATCATGTTGCGGACCGCTGGAGTTCCGATCATCACCTCGACCGCTGCGACGCGTCCGGTCCCATCGAGCGTCGGGATCAGCGTTTGCGCGACGACACAGAGCAGCGACTCGGCGAGCTGGATGCGGATCTGATCCTGCTGGTGTGGTGGAAAGACGTCCACGACACGGCTGATGGTTTGGGGAGCGCTGCTCGTATGCAGCGTGGAGAAGACCAGGTGGCCGGTTTCCGCGGCTGTGATGGCCTGGGCAATCGTTTCCAGGTCACGCATCTCGCCAACGAGAATCACATCGGGATCCTCGCGCAGCGCGCTGCGCAGCGCCGCGGCAAACGACTGCGTGTGCGGGCCAACCTCACGCTGGTTGATGTTACACCGCTTCCACTCGTGCACGAACTCGATGGGGTCCTCAATCGTGATGATGTGATCGTCGCGCTGAGCGTTCGCATAGTCGACCATGGCCGCCAGCGTTGTGGTCTTGCCCGAGCCCGTTGGGCCGGTCACAAGCACGAGCCCGCGCTTGTGCATGGCGAGCTCCTTGAGCACCGGCGGCATCCCGAGATCATCGAGCGTCCTGATCTTCGAGGAGATCAGGCGCAGGACCATGCCCTCGCCGTGGCGCTGCGTGAACGCGTTGACGCGGAACCGCCCGACGCCCGCTAGTTCCAGCGCGAAGTCGAGGTCGCGCCGCTCTTCGAACCGCGCCTTCTGCTCGTCCGTAAGGATGTCGTAGAGCATGCCGCGCAGCTCATCGCGCGACAGCGCCGTATCGGTGATCCGCGCAAGTTTCCCGTTGATGCGGAGCGTCGGAGGCGTGCCGGCCGAAAGATGAAGATCCGACGCGCCGCGCTCTTTCGTGAGAATCAGGAGATCGGTGATGTCCACGACACGCCCTCCATCACTCCGGCCACTTCATCGGTTGACGTCAGACCGTCCTCGACCAGCGCGCGGGCCTGCTCCCGCATCTGCCCCTCCACCGCTCTCGTGACCTGATCGACTGCCTGGCCGATCTGACCGCGCCGGAGTAGGGCCCGTATCTCATCGGTTGACATCCACACCTCCACCAATGCGCGGTGCCCACGAAACCCGGTGAAGCCGCATACTTCACATCCACGCGGCGCAAAGGTGCGCGCGCGCGTGGTGTCTTTGCAGGTTGGGCACAGCAACCGAATGGCCCGGGCGGCCAGGATGCCCCGAAGTCCCGACGCGACCAGTGCGACCCCGACCGCATCCAGCGCCTGGCTCAACACGCCGATCACGTCGCCCTGCGCATGCCCCGCGAGCACCATCCGGGTGCGCCCGGCTTCGTAGCAGGCCAGCAGCGCGTCTCTGCCCGATGCATCATCGGTCACGATGAGATCGGCGCCCGCAGCACTCACGCCCCGGACATAGGCGGGGACCTCGTCGCTCGATCGGAGCGCGGTCTGGCTGAGCGTTGGCCGGCGATACACCGGGAGGGTCTCCAG
>CBRGMJ010000029.1:0-8679 GCA_967797525.1 uncultured bacterium
TTCTGGTCCACCATTTGACCTCGCTCGTTGTCCCAAATGGCGATCCGCGCCTCGCGAATGAACGCGTTGAATGCCTGATTGCGCTCCTCATCTGACCGCGCCGCCTGAAACGCCTTCACAAAGGTCGTGAGCGCCGAGAGCCGTGAGTGGAAGATGATCGAATACTTCGTCCAGAGTTGGCTGACCGACAAGAGGCTCCTTGGACTGTCCTGCGTGAGGACCTCGTACATCGCCCCCCACATGGTGAAGGCCTGCTCGAGCACTTTGTCGCGGCCGGGTTGCCCGTAGTTCGCCGCAGTTTCCGTCCACCACTGGGGATCGCCGTCGTTTGTCCGCTTCAACTCGACCTCGAGCACCCGGAGGTTCTTGGCCTCGAGCCCCCGGCGAATCTGCGCCAGCCGGGGATCCGCTGCCGGCGGGGGCGTTTGCGAACCGGGCTGCGTGGGCGGAAATGGAAACGCCGGCGCCGCCATCGCAATCACCGGCAGGACGATCACCAGTATCGTCGTCAAGAAGAGCGTTGCGACCGATCGGCGTGCTGTCACGGTCTCCACCTCCGGCATCTCGACTGACTACCCACGCGCGATAAACCCCCCGGACATCCACTTGCTGGATTCTTCGAGGTAGGCCGCCACGATTTCTCCTGCGCGCAGCCGCCCGCTCCTTACCAGCCGATCGAACTGGATGAACATCGTCGCACCGCCGCAGTAGCCGAAGTCCTCCATAGCAAATGGCACCTTCATCGGGTCGGCGCCCACCAGCGCGACGAACAGATCGGCCATCTCGCCCGTCATGAAGTGCCGCCCGGGGATGCCGAGCAGATAATGGTCGACGTTGGCCCCCGGGATACCCGCGGCATCCCGCATGTCTTTCAGCCCTTCCAACAGGTGCCGCGGCGCCTGGCGGTTCACTTCACCGATGTCCTGCCAGACGTGATGCGCCCCCGACGCGTGCAGGGCAGGATACATACCCTGTCCGTCAATCGCGATCTCGTGAGCCAACGCGCCGCTCGCCCCGCCGATCATCCCGGGTTTGCGACCGCCGCCGCGCGACTCCACGTAGGCATCCAGCATGCACACGCCGTCTGGCGCCTGGTCCAGGATCATCGCCCCCGCGCCGTCGGACAGCATCCACCGCAGCGCCAGGTGTTCCAGCCTGACCGCGTCCGCATTGAAGAACTCACCGCGTAGGAACACCGATGACAGCTGCGCATACACGACAGCCGCCCGCCGGTACCGGCCGACGCGCAACATGTCGAGCGCCACCTGCAGCGCTTTAGGCGCGCCGGTGCAGTTCGAGTGGATCTCGATCTCGGTGCACCGCGCGATACCGAGCCGTTCTTGCACGAGGGCGCTCGTCGGCGGGCAGTAGTAATCGGACATGGGCCCCGCGCACACGAGCAGGTCAATGGTCTCGGTCGAGGTACCCGCTGCCTCGAGCGCCGCCCGGACGGCCTTCTCCGCCATCGAGGCGTTGGTCTCAGTCTGAGCCCGGGTCTTGGGGTCCAAGGCGAAATGCCGATTGCGCACGCCGGCGCGGGCGAGTACTTCGACGCCGATACGCGCCGACCGGGCGGCGACACGCGCCGGCAGGCCGGGAATCGCTCCCAGGACGTGCTCGACGTGTTCGGCGGGAACGGGTTCTCCGGGGAGGTAGGAGCCGGTGCCGAGAATGCGGATCGGGGAAGCCTGACGCATGATCGATGCACCTTCTGCACGCCCACTTCTGTATCCTGTTATGCTCCCTTCACGACAGAAGGGGCCCCGGGCAGGGCCCCCTCTACGATCAGTGCGGATGAATTGGACGACTTACTGCCGCTCGGCCATGCAGTTGTACGAACCGGGCCTCGAGCCGTTGAGCATCCTGGCGGCGCCGTAGCAATCGGCCTCCAGGCGGAACGGGCCAAGGACCCGTTGCGTGCTCTCAGCACGTACCACCCAACCGCGATACCCTTCTACTTCAATGTGCTTCTCGCCGCCCGTCGTCGACTGCGAGACGACGACCGGGGCCTGCGGCGTCGGCTTCTCCGGGGTCGGCCTCTCCCGTCCCGTCGCGCTCGCCGCACCGACGATGACCAGCATCACAAACACCGCTACCAGCATGGGCGCGGCCGCCCCCAATCTTGCAAGCATCTTCATCCCCATCGCTCCTTTTTTTACGTATCTCCGGCAGTCTACGTAACAGTACAGTACGTCACAGTACGGCCGATCGACGAGCGCTCTCACCTCCCGGGCAAGACCGTGGTCTTTAGACGATGCGAGTCTCTTGCTGTGTACTCAAATCTACTGGAGGGCCAATCGAGCGGCTATCCTCCGACTGGAGGACATTTGGTCGATCGAACAGGTGAACGAGCGGAGATACCTCTAGCGAATCGCAGCTAATGTGACGCGGTTGTTCTCACGCTCTTCCGGGTCTCTTCGCAGGGGGCGTCTTACCGCGCGCCAGCCGCTCTTCAATGCGCTTGATCGCAGCGATCATGTCGATAGACTGCTTCAGCACCGGGAGGAGCGGATCGCGCAACCTCTTGAACCGCGTCGGGAGCGTCTTGATCGTAAACGTCGCGGGATTGAGCGCGGACGTGACTTCGTCCCAGCGCAGCGGGCACGAGACGGAAGCCACAGGTACCGGTCTGACGGAAAAAGGCGACACGATCGTGCGCCCGTGACCGTTTTGGACGTAGTCCACGTAGACCTTGCCCTCGCGCGACTGGATCGGCCGCGACAGGGTCGCGACTTCCGGAGCCCCCTCGAGCGCCAGCATCGCGAGCAGGCGCGCGAACGTGCGCGCGTCCTCGTAGGTGTAGGCCGCCCCTAACGGGATCAGGATGTGCAGACCCGTGGCACCCGATGTCTTCACGTATGAGGGGAGGCGGATCTCTCCAAGCAGGCGGTGGAGTTCGCGCGCCACCGTGACCACGTCGGTGAACGGCGCGCCCTTAGGATCGAGATCGAGCACCAACCAGTCGGGACGATCCTGCGAGTCCAGACGCGACGCCCAGATGTGGAGGGGGATGGTCCCGAGGTTGATCACGTACCGCAGCGTATCCGCATCGTCGACGACAAAGTAGTTGATCTCCCGCTCAGCGTCCTTCGAGTAGATCCGCTCGGTTCGCACCCAGGACGGGACGAAGTCTGGGGCATCCTTCTGGAAAAAGGACTTGCCGTCAATCCCGTCGGGATACCGGGTGAGGACGAGCGGCCGACCCGAAAGGTAGGGGAGGAGGAGAGATGCTACGGAATCGTAGTATGCGATCAGGTCGCCCTTTGTGTACCCTTCCGCCGGCCAGAAGACTTTGTCGGGATTGGTGATGCGAACCTGTGGCCGCTCGGCGGCTGGGGCTGATGGCGCCGCGGCGGCGGGTGCCGGAGCCTCGATCTGCACCGCGGTCTCGCGGTGGCACTCTTCGGGCCGCTTGTCATCGCGCAGCCCCAGAAACGTCGGATGCCGGATCCCGCCCTCGTCGGTCCACTCGGTGAAACGCACCTCGCAGACCAGCTTGGGTTCTACCCAGTGGTGCCCGCGTCCGGCCGGCCCCCCGGCGTCGAACGGCGAGGTCTCTCGCTGCAGTGGCTGCAGCCGGTCCCAAATGTCCTTCAGCAGCGCCTGATCGAATCCGGTGCCGACCTTTGACACGTAGACCAAACGCGACCCCTCATAGAGCCCAATATGCAGCGCACCAAAGTATCCGCGAGACCCCTGTGGGTCGGTGTAGCCACCGATCACGAACTCCTGGCGACGCTGGCACTTCAGCTTGATCCAGTCGCGCGAGCGACCACCGGCGTAGGCGCTGCGAACCCTCTTGGCCACGATCCCTTCCAGACGTTGCTCGTCCGCGGCCTCAAAGAAGGCCTCACCGTGCTCCAGCACGTGGTCGCCGTAGTGGATCTGTCCCAGAGGCGGCACGAACATCTGCAGGCATGTCTTCCGGTCGACGAGCGGCAGCCGCCGCAGATCGTACCCCTCCAGCGCCAGACAGTCGAAAAAGATGCAGGTCACGGGCACCCGCGCCATCGCCTGCTCGACGTCGCCGGGCTTGGTCAACCCCATCCGGGCCTGGAGGCGCTGGAAGCTGGGTTTGCCGGTCTCATCGAGCGCTACGATCTCCCCGTCGATGACGAAGTGCTCCACCGGCAGGGCCCGCAGGGCTGCGGTGACTTCCGGGTACCGCGTCGTGATCGCCTGCCCGCTCCGCCCGTAGAGGGCGACGGCGTCCCCGCGGCGCGACGCCAGGACACGCACCCCATCGTACTTGACCTCGAAGAGCCAATCGCTGCCCGAGAACGCAGTCTTCTCGAGAGCAGCCAGCATGATCGGTTGGGTGCGCGCATCGACCTCGCGCTTCGTCGCGCCGAACGCCTGCACGCGCTCGCGGATCGCGGCCTGCTTGGCCGGGATGTCTCTGACTTCTTCGACCGTGAGTCCGGAGATGACCGATTGCGGATAGCGCTCGGTGGCTTCGACCTCGGCGGCGGCCGCATCCGCCTTCTTCAGCAGTAACCAGTCCTTCTGGCTCTTCGACATCCGCACGAGCGTCCAGCGGCCGCGCATCTTGTGGCCGAACAGCTCCAGTTCCAGTTTGCCCCGCGCCAGGTGATCGAGCGGGTTGCCGTCTTTGACGATCCGGTACCAGCCGCGGTCCCAGACAATGACCGATCCCGCCCCGTAGTTCCCGTCCGGGATGACGCCTTCGAAATCCGCGTACTCAACGGGGTGATCCTCGACATGGACCGCCAGCCGCTTCTCTTCGGACCGCACCGAGGGACCGTTGGGCACGGCCCATGACTTCAGCACGCCGTCCATCTCCAACCGCAGGTCGTAGTGGAGACGGCGCGCCCAATGCTTTTGAACGGTAAAGCGAGGGGGGCCGGCCGCGGGTCGCCCGCCGAACGGCTCTGGTGTCCGCTCGGGATCGCGCTTGCGCCGGTAGGCTTCCAGGGAGTCGGGTCGGCTCATCGGAAACACCTTGAGGCATTGCGGGGTTCGTGGTATGGTTCAAATCACCTTCAAATCGACGCTGGGAGGACCGGACGATGCCTCCGCACTCGCTCGGCTCGGGCACCATTTCATTCGGCCTGGTATCCATCCCGGTACGAATGTACACCTCGTCCCAATCGGCGAACGTGCGATTCAACATGCTGCACAAGAAGTGCGGCAACCGGGTGAAGCAGCAGTACTACTGCCCGGTCGACAATGAGGTCGTCGAGCGATCGGACATCACGAAGGGCTATGAGCACGCGAAGGACCAATACGTGCAGGTGGCCGATGAAGAGTTGAAAGCCGTCGAAGGCGAGGCCTCGCAGGTGATCGACATCGCGGAGTTCGTCCCACTCCCGAAAGTCGATCCGATCTTCTTCGAGAACACCTACTATCTCGGTCCGGAAAAGAGCGGCGAGAAGGCGTACCGCCTGCTGGCCGATGCTATGGCGAAGACGAGCCGCGTCGCATTGGCCAAGTTCGTGATGCGCGGCAAGGAGAGCCTGGTAATCATCCGGCCGGCCCAGGGCGGGCTGATGTTGCACACGATGTACTTTGCCGACGAGCTGCGTGACTTCGGCGAGATCGACAAGGGCGAGGACGCGAAGATCAAGGCCGGCGAACTGGAACTGGCGACCCGCCTGATCGACGAACTCTCCAGCGAAGAGTTCAAACCCGAACAGTATAAGGATGACTACCGGCTGCGCGTCCTCGACATGCTCAACTCGAAGATCGAGGGCAAAGAAGTCACCGCGGTCGGGCCACAGGTCCAGCGCGCCCAGGTCATCGACATCATGGACGCGCTGAAGAAGAGTCTTGAGAAGCGCGTGTCTGCGGAGAAGAAACCGGCGGTCAAAGCCCGCGGGCCGCAAGGCGCATCCGCCAGACCGGAGAAGAGGGCTCAGGCCGGGAGGAGATGACCACCTTCACCACCGGTGAAGTGGCGAAGATCCTCGATCTGACCGAAGCACGGATTCGCGCTTGTGTCCGCTCCGGACTGATCAGCCCCCGAAAGGGGGCGGGGCGTGAGTTGCTCTTCGAGTTTCAGGACCTCTTGCTCCTCAAGACGACGAAGGACCTGCTCGACGCCAGGGTACCGGTCAAGCAGATCCGGCGGATGCTCGCGTCGCTGCGCCGTCAGCTGCCGGACGACCAGCATCTCTCGACCATCACCATCTATGCGGACGGTCGCCGCGTCGTCGCCTGGGACGGCAAAGCGCGGTGGCAGCCGGATTCGGGCCAATTCCTTTTCAACTTCGACGCGCAGGATGTCGCCCAACGGGTGCCGGTCCCCGTGTCGGCGAGGCGCGCCGGCGAACGGTCGATGACCGGTGAAGAGTGGTTCAACCTGGCCTCGGAACTCGAGGCCACGTCGCCAGATGAGGCTCGCCGGGCCTACCAGCATGCCCTGGAACACGATCCCACGCTTGCCGACGCCCACGTCAACCTGGGCCGGCTGTTCCAGCAGGCACGCGAGTTTGCGACGGCAGAAGCCCACTACCGCGTTGCGGCCCAGCAGGCGCCAGACGATCCTGTCCCCTGGTTCAACCTCGGCGTCCTCCTGGATGAAGTGGGCCGCCGCCAGGAGGCGGTCCAGGCATATCGTAAGGGTATCGACCGCGACCCAGACTTCGCCGACGCCCACTACAACCTCGGGCTGCTCTACGAGTCGATGGGACGCCGCGCCGACGCGATGACGCACCTCCGCAGGGCCCGCGCCCTCTACGGCAGGGTCGCCAGCAAGAACTAACCTGGTCACCTGACCAGGTCAAAGACTCGCCGCCGGGATGAAGCCGGAGGGTGCCGCGCGGGTGTTTACTATGCCCAGGTCAAGGGAACAACAAACTCAAGGAGGAGACGACGATGAAGAAGATTCTTGCAGGGCTGTTGCTCGGTGGTGCACTGGTGGTGAGCGTGAACACTTGGTTCCCGGCCGTGATCGAAGATGAGTTCCTGCCGGTGGACGCCCGGCAGGCGGCGGTCGAGGACGAGTTCCAGCCGGTGGAAGCGCAGCAGGCCGCCATCGACGAGCAGTGGCAGCCGGTTGAGACCCGCACGGCGCAGACCGACGACCAGCTCTTCCCGATCGACGTTCGGACGGCGCGGGCTGACGATGAGGTACTGCCAGTAGACGCGCGACTTGCCTAACAGGACGAGCGCGATTTAGCGAATACCCGGGGCGAGCCTGACAAAGGCTCGCCTCGGATGTTTTCTTCCGCACTCCCACTTTTTCCCGGACTCCCACTAAGGAATTCCTGTCACGGTGGCGAAGTTCTCACGAGAAGGACACAATCCCAGGAGGCATGCGCATGAGCGGACATGCCAGACCACGTCACTGGGTTTCCCTGTTGCGCTTCGGCCTCGCCGCCTCAGCCCTGGCCGTCACGGTCGGCACACCATCTGCGGGCGCGCCGGCCGCTGGCTTTCAAGAGTATGCCGTTCCCGCAGGCTCCGCGCCTCACGACGTTGCGCCGGCCCGCGATGGCGGCGTCTGGTACGCGGCGCAGCGGACAGGCGAGCTTGGCCACCTCGATCCCAGGACCGGCGCCACACGACATATCAAGCTCGGGGACGGTGCGGCGCCCCACGGCGTCATCGTGGGGCCTGACGGCGCGCCCTGGCTGACCGACGGTGGGCTCAACGCGATCGTGCGTGTCGACCCTGCGACTGGCGAAGTCAAGCGGTTCCCCCTGCCGGCCGCGCGCGCCCGAGCCAACCTGAACACCGCAGTGTTCGATCGGCGAGGTACCCATTGGTTTACCGGGCCGGGAGGCGTGTATGGCCGGCTGGATGTCTCCAGCGGTCAGATGCAAGTGTTCGATGCCCCTAGGGGCCCGGGCCCCTACGGCATCACGAGCGCACCTGACGGCACAGTGTACTACGCGTCTCTCGCGGGCAACTACGTGGGCAGGATCGATGCGGCAACGGGCGCGACAACGGTGCTCGAGCCGCCCACGCAGCGTCAGGGCGCGCGGCGTGTCTGGTCGGATTCGCATGGGCGCATCTGGGTCA
The DNA here is from genome assembly GCA_967797525.1 of uncultured bacterium. Classification (GTDB taxonomy): domain Bacteria; phylum Sysuimicrobiota; class Sysuimicrobiia; order Sysuimicrobiales; family Humicultoraceae; genus JBGPNN01. The sequence continues at coordinate 7,987 of CBRGMJ010000029.1, forward strand.
GCGCGTGGAACACCGGTCAGCTGGCGATGTACGACCCCGCGGCCGGACGGTGGAAGGAGTGGCGTCTGCCGGGTGAGAATCCCCGGGCCTACGCCGTCTACGTCGACGATCGTGACGTCGTGTGGATCACCGACTGGGGGGCGAACGCGCTGGTGCGATTTGACCCGGCACGCGAAACGTTCGAAGCGTTCCGGATGCCGAGCGCCCAGTCGAACGTTCGCCAGATCCTCGGCCGGCCCGGTGAGGTCTGGCTGCCGGAGTCGGGTGTCGACAAGATCGCCGTGTACCGGACGCCGTGAACAACCTCTTTATCTGGCCGACATTGCTGTGGGCGCTGGCGCTCATCCCTGCGCTGATTGCACTCTACGTGCGAGCGCTCAGGCGCCGTCCGGCGGCCTCGGTGCGGTATCCCAACATGGAGTTGCTCGCCGCCGCCGCCGCGCGGAGCAACGCGCTGCGGCGACACCTCCCGGCAGGTCTGTTTCTGCTGGCCGTGACGGCGATCGTGCTGGCCGTCGCGAGGCCCGTCATCTCGCTGCCCGTCCCCGCCGACCGCGCGGGCATCATGCTGTCCATCGACGTCAGCGGCAGCATGCGGTCGCAGGATATCCACCCCAACCGGTTGGTCGCCGCCCAGGAAGCCGCCAAGATGTTCCTCAAGACGGTCCCAAGCAACGTGTCTGTCGGACTCGT
>CBRGMJ010000030.1:0-8664 GCA_967797525.1 uncultured bacterium
CATGCGCCGTGGCGGGTGTGGAGGCCGTGGCGGTCTGTTTCCTGAACGCGTATGCGAATCCTGTACATGAAGTGCGCTGCCGCGAGATCGTGCGCGAGATTCTCCCGGATGTGCCGGTGACGATTTCCCACGAACTGACGCGCGAGTGGCGGGAGTATGAGAGGTGCTCGACCGCGGTCCTAAATGCATATGTCCAGCCGCTGATGAGCATGTACCTGGCCGGTCTCGACGATGCGCTGACCGCGCGCAGGATCCAGGGACCGCGGCACGTGATGCAATCGAACGGGCGCGTGGCAACGTTCCTCGGCGCGGCTACGCGACCGATCACGCTGGTGGAATCCGGACCCGTGGCTGGTGTGATCGGAGCGGCCGCTGCAGGGCTCGCGCTGGGGATCTCCGACTTGATCAGCCTCGACATCGGGGGCACGACCGCCAAAGCGTCGCTGGTCAGAGGCGGGCGGCCGACGCTGCACACCGACTATTACATCGAGCGCGACCGCGTCCGGTCGGGCTACCCGATCAAGATCCCGACGGTGGATATCGTCGAGGCCGGCGCTGGCGGCGGCTCGATCGCGCGACTCGACGCGGGCGGGCGCCTGTTGGTCGGCCCGCAGAGCGCGGGTGCGGATCCGGGCCCGGCCTGCTACGGGCGCGGCGGGCTCGATCCCACTGTGACGGACGCTTTTCTGATCACCGGCGTGCTCGACCCACAGTATTTCCTGGGCGGCACCCTACCGTTGGATGTGGAAGCCGCGGTGGAGGTCTACGAGCGACTGGCGCGATCGCTTCGGGCAAGCGTCGAAGAGACCGCGCTCGGTGTCATCCGCCTCGCCACCACCAACATGGCGAACACGCTGCGTCTGGTGTCAGTGCACCGGGGCCACGACCCTCGCGATCTCGCGCTGCTCGTTATGGGCGGCGGAGGGCCGATGCACGCGTCGGTCTTAGCCCGGGAACTGGGGATGCGTCTCGTCATCGTGCCTCCGCGCGCGGGGGTCTTTTCCGCGGTCGGGATGCTCCACGCCGACATTGGGCTCGACCTCATCAGGACAAAACTCCTCCGGCTCAGCGACGCAGGCGCGCGCCCGATTATCGCCGCGGTCTTTGACGAGATGATCAGCGATGCCCGGGATGCGCTGGCCGCTTCTGGCGTCGACGAGCCCGGTTTGGTGTTCTCGATGTCGCTGGACATGCGGTACAAAGGCCAGGAGCACACGGTCGAAGTCGCGGTGCCGCCGGACGGCGATCCGGCGGTGCTGACGGCACGGTTTCATGCGGCGCACGAGCACCGATATACGTTTCGGCTCGCCGATCCCGTTGAAGTAGTAAACTTTCGCCTGGCGGCTGTGGTGACGCAATCGCAGCCTGCGCCTCCACACGTGCAACCGTCGGCGGTGGTGGAGTCCATCGGGTATCGACTGGTGTGGCTCACGTCGAACGCCGTGCGCACGTCGATCTTCCGCCGTGACATGTTGGGGGCAGGCACGACGCTCGATGGGCCGGCCATCGTGGAGGAAGCGGCGACGACAACGGTCGTCCTGCCCGGCGATCGGCTGGAGGTGCATTCGTCGGGCGCCCTGCTCATCGACATCGGAGGGGATCGGTGATGGACCTTTTTACCCTGGAGATCATCGAGAATGGTCTGATGGCTGCGGCCGAAGAGATGTTTGTCGTGTGGGGCCGTACCGCCAAGAGTCCCGTCATCTACGAAGTATTGGACTACGGTTGTGGCATCACCGATTGGCGGGGCGAGCTGGTGGCGATCGCTGCCGGCATCCCGACGTTCCTCGGGACCCTCGACCTGGCGACGCGCGAGGCCATCGAGCGGCACACCGCCAAGGGTTTCGAGGACGGCGACATCGTCATCAGTAACATCCCATATCGCAGTGGCACGCACCTCAATGACGTGACGCTCATCATGCCGGTTTTTGTCGACGGGCGGCTGTTGGCGTTCACGGCGAGCAAGGGTCACTGGAGCGAAATCGGCGGGATGCACTTTGGAAGCTGGTCCCCGTCGTCCACCGAGATCTACCAGGAAGGGCTGCAGTTTCCGGCGGTCAAGCTGTTCCGTGCCGGGAGACCGAACGAAGATCTCATCGACGTCATCCGACAGAACGTGCGTACACCCGACCTCACGATGGGCGACATGGAGGGACAGATCGCTTCCGTCCGGGTCGGCGCGGCGGCGATCGGGCGGCTGGTCGCGAAGTATGGCGCCGATGCGGTCCATCGGGCGATGGAACTCATCTGGCAGCGCGGTCGGCGGCAGGCGCTGGCGGCGCTCACCCGCATGCCGCACGGCACGTATGTTGCCGAGGATTGGATCGACAATGACGGCATCACAGACGATCCGCTGCACGTCCGCGTGCGGGTTGATCTCCGGCCGGATGGCGCGACGTTCGACTTCACGGGATCAGCCCCGCAGGCGCGCGGGCCGATCAACTCCCCATTCGGCGGGACGATCTCCACGTCCCGGGTCATCCTGAAAGCCGTGCTCAACCCGCACGACCCCTCGACCGGTGGCGACTTCAGCGTGCTCACCGTCGTGGCGCCGGAGGGATCCGTGTTTAACCCCAGACCACCGGCGCCGGTGGCGACGAACTGGGAGGGTCGATCGTACGTCGGTGATCTGGTCTGGAAGGCCCTCTGCGAGGCGCTGCCGGACCGCCTGGTCGCAGGCAACTACAACAGCGTGTGCGCCACCATCGTTGGAGGACGAGATGACCGCACGGGCGAGCCCTTTGCCGTCGTGGAGCCGCAGCCCGGCGGCTGGGGCGGCGGGGAGGGGAAGGACGGCGAGAGCGGCATGTTCTATCTTGGCAACGGCGAGACGTACGCCATGCCCGTAGAAGTGTTGGAGGCGCGAACGCCGATGCGATTCGAGCGCTACATGTTCGACCGGGAAGCGGCGCGGGGGGCGGGCCGGTCTCGGGGCGGTTTGGGAGTCGTCAAAGAGTACCGCATTGTCAACAGCGAAGCGACGTTTACGGCATCCTTCGGTCGCTCGAAGTTCCCCGCCTGGGGCGCTGCCGGAGGCGAAGGCGGCTCTCCCAACTACTTCGTGGTCGAGAGGGCAGGCGAACCGCCTCGCCGTTTGAGCAAGGTCACTGCGCTCCGGTTGGCCCGAGGCGATCTGATCCAGATGCACACCGGTAGCGGAGGCGGATTCGGTGACCCGTTGGAGCGAGATCCGGAGCAGGTGGCCGCGGACGTGCGGGAAGGCTTTGTCTCAGCCAACCGGGCGCGGGAAGTCTACGCCGTGGTGCTGACCGGCGACGGTCACGTGGACGGGCCGGCCACAGCGGCCGTGCGTGCGAGCCTCCGGCGCCCTGGGATCAAGGGGTAGTAGCGTCTAAATGGCTCGAAACCTCTTGGCGACATCACAAGGTACTCCCCCATTGAGCGTTGTCATGCCTGTCTACAATGGCGCGGAGTATCTGGCTGAGAGTGTTGAGAGCATTCTGCGCCAGACGTTCCAGAAATTCGAGTTTGTTATTCTGGACGATGGCTCCACGGATCGAACTCCCACCATCTTGCGGGAGTGGGCCGGGCGCGATCAGCGCATCCGCGTCGTTGCGAGTCCGCAACGATTGGGTGTGGTTGGCAGCGCCAACCGGGTGGTTCGGGAGGCTCACGCGGCCGTGTGCGCCAGAATGGATGCTGACGACCTCTCTCACCCGGATCGGCTACAGCGCCAGTGGGACGTTCTGGCATCCCACCCTGACGTCTGCCTGGTCGGAACACTGGCAGAGGCCATCGACGCACGCGGGCACGTCATTCGCACGCGGGACCGTTCCACGTTGCTCCGCGGGGGAGCTATTCCCCCATTTCCTCATGGCTCCGCGATGTTCCGACGCCAAACGTTCGAAGAAGTCGGAGGCTACCGGGCAGCCTGTGCGCTTTGGGAAGATCGCGATTTGTTCATCCGAATGTCTCACCAGGCTCGTATTCTGGTTCTCCCCGCTCCCCTCTACCGGTTGCGCTGTCACTTGCAATCCGTCAGGTTTCAATCTCCCCAACGCGAGGTACGAGAAGCATTTCATCTCATGTACCAATGTCTTGCCCGGTACCGTGCCGGCGAGGATTACACGCCGCTTCTGGAGGGCGTTGTCGGTCGACAGGATGCCGACCGGGAGGAAGAGCTGTACTGGTTGAGTGCACTGGGTTCCCTGCGGGTGTGGGCGGGAGATCGTCCTGGGATTCTGAAGGACGTCGAAACCCTTGGCGGCATCCGCTTCACCCGCTCGAGCCTGCGCGTGGTTGCGCTCGCAACGCTCGGCGAACTCAGTCCTGCACTCTACAGGCGTCTGTCGCAGGGATTGTACCGCCTTCGCGACTCAAGGGCGAGCGCGAAAATAGACGACTGGAGACCGGTGGAGTGGCGATTCAGGTAGGGATCGTCGGAATGGGACTGCGAGGACGTCAGTGGGTGCAGGCCCTCCGCCAGATCTCTGGATACGACATTGTTGCGTGCGTGGACGTGGACAGCGAGACCCTGCGATACGCGGCAGCGGCGATGAAGATCCCCGTCCATCGATGTTACGATCGCCTCGAAGACGCGCTGGACGGGGCGCGTCCGCAAGTCGTCATCGTCGCGACCTCCATTGATAACCATGTGCAGCCCAGCCGAGTGGTGCTGGCGCGACGGATTCCGCTGCTCGTTGAGAAGCCGTTTGCGTTAACTCTCCGCGAGGCGCGCGGCCTTGTGGCCATGGCCGCGGAGGCGAAGGTGCCGCTGGTCGTCGGACAGACCTATCGCTACACTGGCATGACCCAGACCCTCAAGCGAATCATTCGCACCGGGACGATTGGCGCTGTGGGCATGGTCACCTACCAGGTGTGCCGGGGCAGCGTGTTCGTCCGGCCCGCCGTGACCGCGCTCGCCAACGCCATCCTCTGGGAAACGGCCGTCCACTATATCGATCTCCTCCGCTATGTCCTGGGTCAGCAGATCATTGCGGTGACAGCGGAGAGCTACGCCCTGCCCTGGAGCCAGCTGGGGCCCGGCGCTTCGGTATCGATCCTCCTCACGTTCGCCGACGGCGCGCGCGGCGTGTTTACCGCCACATACGACTCCCGGCCGGCATCGTGGCTGCGGGTCGTGTCCGAACGGGGCATTCTCACGACCTGGCGCCGGTGGCTTCTGCTCGCGGGTCCGGGACGGCTGCCCCGCATCGTGGGTACCGCGCCCCATCTGGTCCCCGAATCCGCCCTCGTAGAACAGCTCACTCGAGCCATGCGCACCGGGGAAGAGCCGGAATGCAGTGGCCGCGACAACCTGGGCACGGTGGCCGTCCTTGAAGCGTGCGCCCGGTCGGTCGCCGAACGCCGATCTGTTGACCCAAGGGATCTGTTTGATGAGCCGGTCTAGCCCTCTTCGTGTCCTTGCCATAGGGATCGATGCCGCCGAGCCGGCACTCGTCAGGAAACTGATTGAGGATGGTGCGCTTCCGTCGCTGGGGCGCCTGCTGCTGAGTGGCACCTGGGGTGAAGTGCGCTCGCCTGCGACGATCGGCAGTGGCACGGTCTGGCCGACCTTCATGACAGGGAGAGGTCCGCTCGATCACGGGATCTACTCGATCCTGCCGTGGGATCCGCGCGCGATGTGCCTGGTTCGCCTCACCACGAACCACCTGACACCCTTTTGGGAACTCCTGCGGCAACAGGGGTACTCTATCGGGATTCTGGACGTGCCCTTCGCCCCCGTCATCGGCATCGAGCGCGGCATCGAGATCTCCGAGTGGGGAGCCCACGATCGGATGCGTGGACATCTCGTTGTCTCCCCAGGGAGTCGACGCGAGTGGCTGACTCGAACAGCGGGCGAGCACCCGTTGGGTAGAGGCAGAGTAGATATTGCGGGTCCCGAGGACTGGAAGGCCCTGCGGAAGCTGGCAACGGAGTGCCGCGGCGGCGCGCGGCTCCGAGGAGCCCTGGCCATGCGACTTATCACCGAGTTCTCGCTGGACGTGCTCGTGGCCGTGTTCACCGAAGTCCACCACGCATCGCATTACCTGTGGCACACGCTCGATCCACTCATGAGGGCGACACCGGGGACGGACGTCCCGAGCCTGATCGAGGTGTATCGGGAAGTTGATCGACAAATCGGTCAGCTGATCGATCTTGCAGGCGCTGAGGCTATGGTGCTGATCTTCTCCCTCCACGGTATGCGAGCGACGCGGGGCATCCCGATGATCCTTGACCCGTTGATGAGCGCGCTCGCCCTGGCGTCGGCCGAGACCTGGCGAGCCCAAACCTGGCCGCAGCGAGCTCAGTGGGCCGTATCGACGATCAAACACGCTGCGCCCAATCCGCTGCGGCGGCTGTACCGGAAGGCCACGTCTGGAACCCAGCGCCCGCCCCAGCCGAGCGTACGGCTGCCTTACGATTGGTCAAGGACAGCGGCCTTCGCCATACCGACGGACCAACATGGGTGGATCAGGTTGAACCTGAGAGGACGGGAAGCCAGGGGGCTGATTGATCGCGCACAATATGACGGGGTCTGCACACACCTCGACCTGGTGCTTCGCGGTCTGGTGACCGAGAAAGGAGCGAAAATCGTCGAGGATGTCATCCGCGTCGGCAGCGAGACCGGCAGTCCGCCCACAGATTTGCCGGATCTTGTTGTGCACTGGGGCGACGACGCATTGGTGGATCCCCTACGTATAGCCGCGCCGAGGATTTCAGCGCGCCCGACGGGCACCAAATTCACCGGGCAGCATGCGCCGCGTGGGTTTTTCATCCATCGGCCGGCGTCAGGGCGGTCCCGCCGGGCCGACGCCTCCGTCGCCGCCGGTGAACTGCACGAACTGATCCGAGCCGGGTTGGGCGCCTGACAGTGGCAAACGTCAGCGCAAGAGTCCGCGGAAGCCCCGCCAGAGATCGCTGAGGGTCCACACGACGAACGGGAGAGGATCGTCAGGAGCCCAGCGAGCCATTTCGTGTACTCCTCGTAAAGACCGGAGCCACTGTCGTATTGTAAGATTGCCTTGTCGCATGCCGACAATCGAGGATGAGAGGTCTTCCTCGAGCAGCCACTTTCGGCCGACGTGCGGTCGCACGACGGGCACTTGCTGCCCGGTCAGGTCCAGATAGAGGGCCCGTACCACATCGAGCCCGTCCTCCGAGAGACAGAGACGGAACGAGGCACCCAGCCGGGGATTGACGTCCAGCACCTTGTATTGGCCGTCGCGCGTATCCAGTTTCCCGCCAATGTTGACGACGCCCCTGTACCCAACGCGTTTCATGAACCCGCGACAGGTGGCTTCCGCGGCCGAGTTCTCGTCAACGATCCCCATTGAGATGGAACCGGTCCGCGGCGGGTGCAGGCGGATCTTCCGTGCCGTGAACGCCGCGGCGCAGTCCGACGCGGCATCAAAGTAGCCGTAGAAGGTCCAGCCCGTATCATCCGCGCCGGGAATGTACTCTTGCAGCATCACCTTGGCCGACGCCGCATCCCCCGCGCGCCGATAGTACGCCAGAATTTCCTCAGGACCGGATGCGAGGATGTAGATCTTCCCGGGCGGCCGCGATGGATCAACGGCCTTTATCATCACCGGGAACGTCGCCTGTTCGATGAACGCCGTCACCTCGCCCGGTGTGCTCGGGATAGCGACCTTCGCTGTCGGGACCCCGAACCTCGTTGCAAGCCCATAGAGGCTGTGTTTGTTGATCAGCGAAGGGACCAGACCCGGATCCTGCCGGTGGAAGAGGAACGACGGTTTGAGGGTCTCGGCTACCTCGTCGACGAACGTTGCGGTAGTGTCCAGCGTGGGAAGAAGGACGGCACGCCGGCCAATGGTCTGGGAGACATCGCGGAGGAAGGCGAGGGACTGATCCTGCGACGACCGGGCGAAGTCCCAGACAAAGGTCCGCCGCCAGTGCCGTGACCACAGCCCCGCTGAACGGGTGCGGTGGACCGCGTAAATGGGGACCCTTGCCCGGCCGAGCGAACGTGCGACACCAAGCCCACCATACTCAGCGCCGAGCACGAGCACGGGCGTGCTGGTGTCCCAGGCCTGCAAGGGATCCTGAGGCATCCGGCGAGATGCCTTGCACACGCCGGACCGTGGTTCCTGCCCGTCCGTGCCGGGAGATGACGCACCGCGCGCTGCGGGAGATAATGAATGGGGAGGCGAGTCGCATGCGTCTGCAGGCCAAACGGCCCGTCCGAGTAGGGACGCGCCTGCTGGGCGGGCCGGTGGTCCTCACGTGCGTGCCGCTGCTGCCGCACGATCGGAAGACGCTGCTCGACCAGGCCGCCCGATTGGGGGCGCTGGGTCCCGATTGCATCGAGTGGCGGGCTGACTACTATCAGGGCCTCGAACCGCGCGCCGTCCCCGAACTCGTCAAGCTCGTCGCGGCCGCCGCGGGATGTCCACTGTTGATCACCAACCGCCTGCAAAACGAGGGCGGCCATGTGGCGCAAGACGAGGATCGCCGGCTTGCCATCCTCGAGGCCGCAGCCGGTACCGGTATCCCGGCGATGGTAGATATTGAGATGATGACCGAGGCCAGTCTGGCCGAGCCGGTGCTTGAGGCAGCGCGCCGGGCAGGCGTCGCGGTCGTCCGTTCGTGGCACGATCTCTTCGGCACGCCGTCCCAGCAGACCGTGCTCGGCTGCCTGCGGGCGATGCAAGAGGCCCTCGCGGACGTGGCGAAAGTCGT
>CBRGMJ010000031.1:0-8653 GCA_967797525.1 uncultured bacterium
CCGCGCGTCGCGACGCGCCCTTTCCCGCGTAAGAGGTGGCCGATGGAGATCGGACAGAGCCCGAAGGGAATCTCGATCGGTCGCCGCCTTTCGATGCTGGCCGAGGCCGACCCAGACAAGGTTGCCATCATCTTTGTGCCTCGCGAGGGGGAGGAGCGATGGATTTCCCGTCGCGAGCTCGACCTGACCTCCAACCGCGCGGCGCGCGTGCTGGAAGCGCGCGGCGTCAACGCGCGGTCGATGATCGTGATCGGTTTGCGCAACTGTCCGGAGCACTACGTGGCCAGCTTCGGCGCCTGGAAGCTCGGCGCGTGCGTCCTGCCCCTCAGCCCAAGCCTGCCCGCGTGGGAACGCGATCAGATCCTCGACGTCGTCCACCCGGCTGCGATCGTCACCGAGTGGGACGATGTTCAGGGTCCGACCGTGCGACCTGCTGAACTGCTGACCGGCGCGTACGGCGATGGACCGCTGCCCGATCGCACGCCGCATCCGGCCAAAGCCATCGGGTCCGGCGGCTCAACCGGACGCCCGAAGGTGATCGTCGACCCCAAGCCCTGGGCCTGGGAGCCGGGCGGGTTCGTCCGAGCGTTTGGTGGCCGCGTCGGCATGCGGATGGCCCAGGTGCAGTTGATCGCAGGTCCGATGTACCATAACTCGCCGTTTTCGTGGGGACCGATCGGTCTGTTCGAAGAGCACACCCTGGTCACCGTGGAGCGCTTCGACGCCGCGGAGGCCGTGGACCTCATCGAGCGCCACCGCATCAACTTTGGCTTCCTGGTCCCGACGATGATGAAGCGAATCATCCAGCTGCCCGGGATCGAGCGGCGAGACTTCTCCAGCGTGCACGCCTTCTTTCACACCGCGGCGCCGTGTCCCCCCTGGCTGAAGCGTGCGTGGATCGATCTGATCGGCGGCGAACGGCTGTACGAGGCGTTCGGCGCGACGGAGGCGGTGGGGGCCACGGTGATCCGCGGCGATGAGTGGCTCCGGCATCCCGGCAGTGTGGGGCGGCCGCAGGACTGTGACCTGCGCATCCTCGACCCCGATGACCGCGTGCTGCCCCCCGGTGAGGTGGGCGAGATCTTCATGCGGCCGCACGCGCAGGCTCCGACCTATCGCTACATCGGATCGCCTCCGGCAAAGGCGACGCCTGAGGGATTTGTCAGCGTAGGGGACATGGGGTGGGTGGACGACGAAGGATACCTCTATCCGGCGGACCGCCGCGTGGATCTGATCATTGTCGGCGGGGCGAACGTGTATCCGGCCGAAGTCGAGGCCGCGCTTCAACAGCACGATCAGGTCGCGGATGTCGCGGTCATCGGACTCCCCGACGAGGATATGGGCAAGCGGGTGCACGCCGTGATCCAGCCCGTCGACTCGCAACGGCCGCCGTCGGTCGAACAGCTAGACGTCTACTGCCGGGCGCGGCTGGCACGGTACAAGGTGCCGAAATCCTACGAGTTCATCGCGGTGCTGCCGCGCGACGACTCGGGCAAGATCCGCCGCACCGCCCTGGTCGCCGAACGGGCCGGACGCTGACGAAGAAGGGACGGGTCTCAATGGAGATCAGACACGTCGCAATCACCGGTGCGGGCGTAATGGGTTCACAGATCGGGCAGGTCCTGGCCGTCGGGGGCCTCACGGTTCGCCTGCACGACATTCGGGCCGAGCAATTGCAGGCGGCGATGCACCGGATCGAGCACTGGAGGTTTGGTCTGCGCACAGGCGTCGAGCGCGGGAAACTGACGGCGGATCAGTGCGCCGCCGCGTTGCGCCGGATCACCACCACCACGGATCTCGCCGCCGCGTGCCGGGACGCCGACCTGGTGGTGGAGGCCGTGCCGGAGGACATCGGGCTGAAGGTGCGCGTCTTTCGAGAGCTGGACCGGCTGGCCCCGGCCCACGCGGTCCTCACGTCCAACACCGCCGGACTGCCCGTGTCGGCGATGGCCCACGCGACCGACCGCCCGCAGCGGGTGCTGGGGTGGCACTGGTTTCAGCCGTGCGCGGTCATGCCGTTGGTCGAACTCGTCGTCCACGACGGCGTGGCGCCCGAGGCGCGAGACACCGTCGTCGAGGTCTCAGTGCGCTGCGGCAAGCGGCCGCAAGTGGTCCATGATCAGCCGATGGTCTGGGGATTCGTTGGGAACCGCATCAATCGGGTCGTGAGGGAAGAAGCCGCCCGGATCGTCGCGGAGGGCGTCGCCACCGAAGAGCAGGTCGATGCGATCATGCGGGACGGCTTCCGTTGGATCATGGGACCCTTTGAACTGATGAAGGGCGGATCGCTAAAGTCATGAACCTCAGCAAGGTCCCCGTCTACATCGCCGGCGTGGCCGAGACGCCGCTGGGGGAAGTGCGCGATCAGACCGAGCTGTCGATGGTCGCCCTTGCCGCAAAGGAAGCGCTCGGGGAGGCCGGCATGACGTTCCGCGACGTCGATGGCGTCTTCGTGAACTATATGGGTGAAGAGGGATCGGTGCAGGTGGGGGAGTACCTCGGCATCCGGCCCCGATACGCGGATTCGTCCGATCTCGGCGGGGCGGCCTTTGAGGCGTTTGTCCATCACGCGATGCTGGCCGTGGCTGCGGGTCGGTGCGACGTCGCGCTGATCGCCTTCGCGTCCCGCCAGCGCACCCGGCGGCTGCGCCGCCCGTCGTGGCCTGGCCAGGAGATGTCGCTGTGGTCGCAGTTTCAGGCGCCGTACGGACTCCCGGTGCCGATCGGGCAGTACGCGCTCGCCGCGGCGCGTCACATGTACCAGTACGGCACGACGCCGGCGCAACTCGCCGAAATCGCCGTCGCGGCCCGGCAGTGGGCGCAGATGAACCCCAAGGCGTGGGTGCGCGACACGTTGGCTGTGGAGGACGTCCTGTCATCGCGAATGATTTGCGATCCGTTGCACAAGCTCGATTGTTGCCTGATCACTGATGGTGGCGGCGTGGTGGTTGTCACCAATGAGGCCCGGGCGCGTGACACCGTCAAGAAGCCGATCCGCGTGCTTGGTGCGGGCGAGCACCATACCCACTGGCACATCACCCATATGCCCGATCTCACCGTGTCACCCGGCGTGGTGTCGGGATCCGAGGCGTTTGCGATGGCGGGCATCACGGCTGCGGACGTGGACGTGTTCGAACCGTATGATGCGTTCACGATCACGGTGTTACTGGCGCTCGAGGACCTTGGGTTCTGCAAGAAGGGGGAGGGTGGCCAATTCGCTGAAACCGGGGCCCTACGCCCGGGGGGCGCGCTCCCCTCGATGACGTCCGGCGGTGGTCTCTCGTATAATCATCCAGGTGCGCTGGGGATCCTGCTGCTGGTGGAAGCCGTAAGACAGCTACGGTGGGAGGCGGGAGACCGCCAGGTGGAGAACGCCCGGATCGCCGTGGCCCACGGCAACGGCGGGTTTTTTTCGGTCGCCGCGACGGTGGTGCTCGCCCGTGACTGAACCTGTCCCCGCCTACGGCGATCCATTGACGGTTCCCTTCTGGGAAGCCGCGGCCCGTCGCGACCTGCTGGTGCAGCGCTGCCGGGCGTGCGGTCACCATCAGTTCTATCCCCGCCCGTTTTGCCTGGCCTGCGAGTCGGCCGACGTGACCTGGGTGCGCTCGGTAGGGACCGGCACTATCTATTCGATGACGACGGTGCACATGCAGATTGCCTCTGAGTTCGAGCCGCCATACGTTGTCGCGATCGTCCAGCTCGATGAGGGGCCGCGGCTGCTGACCAACGTGGTCGGCGGGCGCTCCCGCATCGGCGACCGAGTCCGCATCACCTGGAGAGATCGCGAGGGGCTGCCGCCGCTGCCGGTGTTTCGCGTGATGAGCGGGGGACACGATGGGCAGGCTTGACGGCCGGGTCGCGATCGTGACGGGCGCCGGGCGCGGGCTGGGGCGGGCGCATGCCCTGCTATTGGCGGCCGAAGGGGCCAGCGTCGTGGTCAACGATCTCGGCGGCGACGTCCACGGCGTCGGTCAGGATCCCACGCCCGCGCAGCAGGTGGTGGGTGAGATCCGCGGCGCCGGGGGTACGGCGGTCGTCAGCGGGCATGACGTCGCGGACTGGCACCAGGCCGCCGCGATGATCGAGCTGGCCGTCAAGACCTTCGGCGACCTGCACGTCCTGGTCAACAATGCCGGCATCCTGCGCGATCGAACGCTGGCCAACATGACCGAAGAGGAGTGGGACGCGGTCATCCGCGTCCACCTCAAAGGGCACGCCATGCCCACGCGCCACGCCGTCACATACTGGCGCGATCGCGCCAAGACGGGCCACCAGGTGAAGGCGTCGGTGATCCACACGAGTTCGCTCGCCGGTCTGGTGGGCAATTTCGGGCAGACAAACTACTCCTCCGCGAAGCTCGCGGTCGTGGCGCTGTCCCGCGTCGTGGCGATGGAGTACGGCCGCTACGGTGTGCGCTCGAACGCCGTCTCCCCATCGGCCCGGACGCGGCTCGCGTTGGCCGTCCCGGGCGCCGAAGCCGGTCTGCGACCCCCGCCGCCGGATGTGTTTGATCCCCTCGACCCCGGCAACGTCTCGCCCCTGATCGCCTGGCTGGCGCAGGCCGACTGCCCGGCGACGTCACAGGTGTTCCACATCGGCGGCAATCGGCTCTTCGTGTTCGCCATGTCGTCGATCGCGTCGCGGGTGGAGACCCGCGGCCGGTGGACCCTCGATGCCCTCGATCGCGAACTGCCGGGCCGACTCGTCAGGCCGCTGGAACTCGACGACCTGCTCGGTGACAGGTAGCCCCGTGTCCTTCGACATCAGCCGGATCGGCCGCTGGTCCGACGAGTTCGAACACCACGTCGAGGCGGAGCGGATCAAAGCCTACGTGGCGGCGACCAACGACGACAACCCGCTCCATACGGCTGGCACGATCGCCCCGCCCGGGTATACGTCTGTCCCGTCGCTCCCGCCCCTCTTCGCCGCCATCGAGGCCTTCGTGCCCGGCGAGGTGCGGACCGGGAGCGTCCACAGCGGTCAGGACATCTGCCTGTTTCGGCCGATGGTCGCGGGCATGACGCTGCACGCCCGCGCGGCGGTCGTCGGGCTGAACCCGGCGCGCTCGGGGACCGGAGTGACCTTGAAGACGCAGACACGCGACGTCGCCGGAGATCTCGTGAGCGAGGGGTACAGCACGCTGTTTCTCCGGGGCGTGACCGGCGCCCCGGCGGCCGGCGAAATGCCACCCGATCACCGGATGCCGGCTGAACTCCGAGGTGCCGAACCCATCGTCAGCGTCACGTCCGCGATCACCGAAGACCAGACGTTTCGGTACGCGGCGGCCTCCTGTGATCACTCCCGCATTCATCTCGATGCGGACTACGCGCGGTCGCTTGGGTTTCCCGGCATCATCGTCCACGGTCTGTGTACGATGGCCATCGTGAGCTGCGCCGTTGTCGCCCACGCGTGCCGGGGCGACTCGACCAGGCTGCGGCGGATGGCCGTACACTTCTCACGCCCGGTGCTCCCGGGGCAGCAGATCACGACGCGGATCCTTGCCCCACCCGGGCCCGACGGCCGGACCTACCACTTCACGGTCTTCAACGCGGCGGGAAAGGCGATTATCCAAGACGGTCTGGCCGAGGTGAGTTGACGGGGGGCCGCCTCTTGGGCATACTTGTCCTAGTAGGAATAGGACAATAGCCGATGCGTCTTGCCCTGGACCGCCGCGGCCCCACCTCGCTGACCGCTCAGCTGAAGGCACAGATCCGTCACCTGATCCTCGCCGGCCGGCTCCCGACCGGCACGCGGCTCCCCCCGGTGCGCACGCTCGCTGGGTTTCTCCGGGTGAACCGTAACACCGTCGCGCGGGCCTACTCGGAGCTCGAGGCTGAAGGTGTCCTCGACGGTCGGCCCGGACGGGGTACGCTGGTCGTCTGGACCCCGCCATCGCCGCGCGCATCCCAGGCGCTGGCCGGGCAGATTGACCGGCTGGTCGTGGCGGCCTCGCGGCTCGGCATCGACCCCGATGACCTTATGGCGATGATCGCGGTCCGCGCCGGCCACCGGCGAGGGCTGCAGCGACCGCGCCTCGGCTTCGTCGAGTGCAACCCGGTCGATCTCGCGTACTTTGCGCGGCTGGTCAAGGCAGCCGTCGACGTTCCGGTGACCACGATCCTGCTGGACGCTCTCCCGCCGTCCTTCGTTGGTGTGGATCTGCTCGTGACCACGTTCTTCCACGCCGAGGACGTGCGTCGGCGCAGCGGTGGCATCGAGGTCGTCGGGCTGATGGCGCTGCCTGACTTTCAGACCCTGGAAGAGGTCTCACGGCTCCGGCGGACGAGCCGCGTGGCGCTGGTGTGCGCCACCGCCGAGGGCGTGCGCAGCAAAGCGCGATCGCTCGAAGCGGTAGGTCTTCGCACACCGCGCGTGCAGACGGCCACGCTGGATGACGCGGACGCGCTCCCGGACGTGCTGCGCCAGGCCGAGGTCGTCCTCGCCGCTCCCCGCGTGCTCGACCGGATACGCGACGCGATCCCCTCGGGGGTGCGCGTGATTCCGTTTGCGAGTGTCTTGAGCGACGGCGCCGTGGCGTTGCTCCACGAGCGCATCGCGGCCTGGAGGGTGCGACAGATGAAGGTGAGGCAGGTGAGGGTGTCCGCATGAAGGGGCTTCGAGTGGGCGTGGTGATGGGCGGCAGGTCGGCGGAGCGCGAGATCTCGCTGGCCAGCGGCCGCCGGGTGTTGTCGGCCATGAGCCCCGCGCGGTACGAAGCGATTCCATTGGATGTGCCGCCCTATGGTGCCTGGACGCCGCCGCCCGGGCTCGACCTGGCGTTCATCGCGATGCACGGGCCGTTTGGCGAAGACGGCTCGATCCAGGGTCTGTTGGAATTCGCGGGCGTGCCTTACACGGGATCGGGGGTGCTGGCCAGTGCGCTGGCCATGGACAAGCGAAGCTCCAGACAGTTGTTTGGCTTCAACGGGATTCCCACACCGGCGTATGTGTCGGTGGATCGGCGGGAGTTTGGGTGGCGCGAGTCCACGCTCGCCGGCGAGGTCCGCCAGGCGCTCGGGTTTCCCTGCGTCGTGAAGCCGAATGCACAGGGCAGCAGCATCGGGGTCAGCATCGTCAGAGATGAAGAGCGTCTGGGTCCGGCGATCGACGCGGCGTTTGGGCTGGACGACGTCATCTTGATTGAGGAGTATCTCACCGGCACGGAGCTCACGTGTGCGATCCTCGACGACCCGGACGTGGGCGGTCCCGCCGCCCAGCCGCTGGTGGAGATCGTCCCCAAACGCGAGTTTTTCGACTACGAAGCCAAATACACACCCGGCGCCTGCGATGAGATTTGCCCGGCGCGGCTGGCGCCGCCGGGAGTCTGGCGCGCGCAGGCCGCGGCGCTGCGGGCCTATCGCGTGTTGGGATGCACGGACTTCGCACGCGTCGATCTCTTCGTCCGCGAGACCGACGTGGCGGTGCTCGAAGTGAACACCATCCCGGGGCTTACGGAGGGGTCGCTGTTTCCGAAAGCCGCCGCCGCGGCGGGGATCGAGTTCTCGACTGTCATCGACCGTTTGATCGCGTGCGCCCTGCGTCGCGCGGGCCGTTCCCCGCAGGGAGCCCAGATCGCCTGATTGGAGGCGCGCGCCGCATGACCCCGTCCGGTAAGAACTGGATCGTCAAATCCCACGCGCTCGGCAACGACTACCTGGTTGTGGATCCATCGGCGCTGACGTTCACGCTGACCCCCGACGCCATCCGCCGCATTTGTCACCGCCACCTGGGGGCCGGCTCGGACGGGATTCTGGCGCTCGTGCCCTCGTCCCGCGCCGACTTTGGTCTGCGCATCTTCAACCCCGACGGCAGCGAGGCCGAGAAGAGCGGCAACGGTCTGCGCATCTTCGCCAAGTTTCTTTACGACCACGGGTACACGAAGCAGCCCGCCTTTAGCATCGAAACGCCAGGCGGCGTCGCACACGTCGAGTTGCATCTTGCCGGCGGCCGCATCGACCAGATGACGCTCGACGTGGGCAAGGCGACGTTTCACAGTCGCGATATCCCGGTGGCCGGCGCTCCCCGTGAGGTCGTAGATGAAGACCTCGATGCCGGCGGGACACGGTTGAAGATCACGGCGGTGTCGGTGGGGAATCCGCACTGCGTCGTGTTTGTGCCAGATCTGCGAAACGTGGACTTCTATCGTCTTGGGCCGCTGCTCGAAACGCACGCGGCGTTCCCGCGTCGAACAAATGTTCAGTTTGCGCAGGTGGTCGCGCGCGACCACCTGCGGATATTGATCTGGGAGCGGGGCGCCGGCGAGACCATGGCATCGGGCACCAGCGCCAGCGCGGTGGCCGCGGCGTCGGTGCGTCGCGGGCTCACCGACCGCACGGTGACGATCTCGGCGCCCGGCGGCGACCTGCATATTGTGGTCGGAGAGGACTGGAGCATCCGCATGACGGGCCCGGCATCGGAAGTGTACACGGGCACGCTGAGCGTCGACCTCATTGCCGCCATGAACGACGAAGCATGAGGGATAGCGGTCCAGTCGTCAGGGGTTATCGCCGCGGTGTTTCGGATTCGATAGGCTCGTAAATGCGGTTGATTCCAGAAAGAGACTTCGGTATGATTGGGATGTATGACAATATTAAGATCGATCGGAGAATCGTATGGATACAGTCACAGTGTCACCCAAGTACCAGGTCGT
>CBRGMJ010000032.1:0-8592 GCA_967797525.1 uncultured bacterium
GTATGGATAGCCCTTCAGCCCCGCGTTCAACTCGAGGATGACCTCTTGCATGGGGGCGCGCAGCGTGACTGCTTTGCCGCGATACAACTGGTCGACAATCGTCTTCTTGTCGATCGCATAGTTCAGCGCCTGACGGATCGCCTTGTTGTTGAGCGGCGCTTCGGACGCGTTGATGACCATGAACAGCATCCGCGCGCTCTTCACCTCGGCGATGCGGAGGCGGGGGTTGCGCTGGATGTCGGCGACGGCTTCGGGTGGGACGAACTGGAAGACGTCTACCTCACCCGCCTGCAAGGCGTTCAACGCGGTGAGCTGGTCCGGGATGATGCGCCATACGATACGGCCGTACGCGGGTTTGGGTCCCCAGTAGTTGGGGTGCGCTTCAAGCACGACGCGTTGGTTGGTGACCCACTCCACGAACCGGTACGGGCCGGCCCCCATCGGATGGCGTTTGTAGACGTCCTTGCCCTCGCCCTCGACGTATGCCCGCGACGTCGGGTGCAGGAAGCTCATGACGCTCGGCAGGCTTCCCGTGCCGGGGGAGGCGAGCCGCCAGCGGATCGTGTAGCGGTCCACGACCTCGACCTTGCTCTCCTGCACCACCTTCGGCAGCAGCGGCCGGATGTGCTCGTCGGTACGCATGGCCCTCTCGAGCGAGTACTTCACGTCTTCCGCGGTCATCTCGCCAAACTTGGGATCGTGAAACCGCATCCCTTGACGAATTTTGACCGTCCACTCGGTGGGGGACACCATCTGCCAGCTCTCGGCAACCACGCCGCGCAGGGCCCCCTTCCGGTCGAAGGTCGTGAGCGGTTCCATCATATGCTGCCAGATATCGAGGGTGGCCAGCGACGTGATAGTCCATGGGCTGAGCTCCGTTGGGTTGTTGTTCTGCGCGACGGTAAGCGTCAGGGCAGGCGCCTCACCGCCTACGGTGACACCTGTGAGCGCGAGCAGGGCGATCAACACGCAGATCGCGATCGTTTTCACCGACGATTCCCCCCGATTCTGCACAACGTGTAATTCGCCCACCAAGGTGCATTGACCAAAGCTCCATTCGGTGCTTCCGCAGCGTCCTCCTGTGCCCTGCGTCGACGACACAGGAGTCGGGACTCGATGACGCGGAATACACAGCCCACACCGAGAGGAGGGAACTGCTAATGAAGTCGGAGTGGGCAATGATGACGTGGCGCGAGGTGCAGGACCGGAGCCGACAGGGGGCCAGCGTCGTGCTGATCCCGCTGGGCTGCGTGGAGACCCAGGGGCCCCACACACCGGTCGGCATGGAGTTCCTGATGGCCGATGCGGTGGCGAAGGCGGTGGCCGGGAACACGGGCGCCATCGCGTTGCCGGCCGTGCCGTTCGGATACTCGGGCGATTTCATGAACATCCCGGGGACCATTTTCGCCCGTCCAGAAACGCTGGCGATGCTCTACGAGGACATCTATCAGTCGGTGCTGCGCGCCGGATTCACCCACGTGCTCTTCCTCGCCTATCACATCCCCAACCAGTGGATCGTCGAGCGAATCGCGCGCAAAGTCCGCGAGGAACGCGGGGTACTGTGTGCGTGGGTGAATCCAGGATCCCTGGCCGCGACCTACGTGAAGGATTTCTTCTCCGACCCCGCGAGGACGCGCGGCCACGGGGGCGAACCGAGCCTCTCGCTGATGCGCTACTTAGTCCCCGAGGTCGTGGACATGAACGGCGCGCGCGCGACCCCCGGTCCGTCTGAGTTTCGTGGATGGAAGATGACCGGCGGCGCTCCGGCGATCGTCGAGGGCGTGCCCGTCGGCCTACCGGTCAACTGGGAAGAACTCTACCCGGAGACCGGCGGGTTTGGCGACCCCACCATGGGCAGCGCGGAGATCGGCCGTAAGATCTTCGACCGCCTGGTCGGCGACATTAGTCGCGTCGTGGCGGCCTTCCGCGGAATCGACACCAAAGTCTAGGCGGGAGGCGTCCGATGCAAGGCATGGTCGTGTGTCCCGAGCCACTCGCGGCGCAAGCGGGCGCGGAGATACTCCGCCGCGGGGGCAATGCGATGGATGCGGGCGTGGCGGCGGCCTTCGCCCAGTCGGTCGTCGACCCGCTCCACTGTGGCATCGGGGGCGTCGGAGTGCTCGTCGCGCACGCGGCGCGGACGGGACGGACGTGCTGCATCCGCTTTTGGGGACCGGTGGGCTCGCGTGCCTCCCCCGAGGTTTTCGCGGGCGACTTGGTCGACAACCCGGCCGCCGGCCGCCCGACCGTGCGCGGCTATCGGAACCGGTTCGGGTACCAGTCGGTCGTCGTGCCCGGTTTCATCCGCGGTGTGGCTGAGGGATTTCGCCAGTTTGGCAGCGGCGGGGTGACGTGGGCCGAACTGCTGGCCCCCGCTGCGCGCCTGGCCAGGGATGGCTTCGTCGTCGATCAGTACGTGGAACGCTATTGGGCTCCCGGTGGTCTCAACCTCGACGAGATCTCGGCTCACGAGCGGCTGCGCGCCACACCCGCAAGTGCGCAGATCTATCTCAAAGACGACCGGCCGTATCGTGCGGGCGAATGGCTCGTGCAGCGTGATCTCGCATCGACCCTCGATCGACTGGCCGAAGCCGGACCCAATGACTTCTACGAAGGGACGATCGCCGCGTCTATCGCCGCGGAGTTCACCGCGCACGGCGGTCTCTTCACCGCGGATGACCTCGCCCGCTACCGCCCGCTCATCAGCGAGCCGTTGTGGGGCACATACCGCGGCATGGCCGTGGCCACCGATCCGCCGCCCGGGAGCGGCGCGCTGGTGATCGAGCTCCTCAACATCCTGGAAGACATCGACCTCGAAGCGATGGGCTGGAACTCGCCCCGCTACCACGACACCCTGGCGCGGGCCATGCGCCACGTGTTTGCCGACAGACTGGCGTATATGGCGGACCCGAGCTTTCATGACGTGCCGATCGCGATGATGACGGCGAAGACGTATGCGGCTGACGTCCGGCGTCGTGTGCTGAGTGGTCACGGCCCTACCATCGAGCTCGTCCGGACCAGTGGCCGAAGTGCCGGGCACGCCGACGGCACGACCCATGTCTCGGTGATGGACGCGGAGGGCAACGCGGTGGCCATCACGCACACGAACCACGACGCCTCGGGAGTCGTCGTCCCGGGCCTCGGGTTTCTGTTCAACAACGACATGAATTCATTCGACCCCGTGCCGGGACGGCTCAACTCGATCGGCCCCGGAAAGGCGCCCGTGACCGGTGGCGCTCCTACCCTGTTCTTCAAGGATCGACGCGTGGCGATGGTGATCGGGTCACCCGCAGGGCCGTTGAAGGTGACCGCGCTGGTTCAGGCGGTGCTCAGCGTGACGCGATTCGGCCTGTCGATCGCGGACGCCGTCGCAGCTGATCGTATCCACTGCGAGGGCGAACCTATTGTCTTGGAGCCGTCGTTCCCCGATGCTCCGGCCGAGGCATTGCGACATCTGGGCAACCCAATCGTCCGCAATGGCTACACTGCCCGTCTCGCCGCGATCTACCGGGATCCGCAGACTGGGCGTATCGAGGGCGGTACTGATCCGCGGGGCGGCGGCGGTCTGGCGATCGTGGAGTGACGCCCGGTTACGTCGCAAATCGAAACGTGATCACGTCACCGTCGCGCACCACGTAGTCACGACCCTCGAGACGGGTCAGCCCCCGTTCGCGCGCCGCCTGCAGGCTCCCCGCGCCGACCAGGACATCCCAGGCAATCACCTCCGCGCGAATGAAGCCTCGCGCCATGTCGGTATGAATCCGCCCGGCGGCGTCGACCGCGTGGGTGCCCCGGGGAATAGGCCAGGCACGGACTTCGTGTGACAACACGGTGAAGAAGCTGAGCAGCCCGAGCAGGTCGAAGCTCGCGCGAATCAGCCGAGGCAGCCCGGGTTCGGCGAGGCCTACCGCAGCCAGATAGGCCCGCGCCTCTTCATCCGAGAGGTCGCGCAGTTCGGCCTCCAGACGCGCCGCGAGCACCAGACATCCCGCCTCCTGCCGCTCTGCGAGCCTCCCGAGCGCCGCGGCCGGTGGGCCGCCATCCGGCAACTCGACCTCGTTGACGTTTGCCACATAGAGCACCGGCTTCCCCGTCAGCAGGCGCAGCTCTCGCACGGCATCGGCGATCTGTCCGTCGACGACCTGCCGCCGCACGGGAACCCCCTGCGCGAGTCGCTCGGCCAACGCCTGCAGCAGTGCGGCCTGGGCCCGGGCGGTGGTGTCCCCGGACTTCGCCCTGCTACGCGCGCGATCGATCGCGTGTTCGACCGTCTCCAAATCGGCCAGGGCGAGCTCGGTCTCGACGAGCTCGGCATCACGGATGGGATCGAGGTCACCCTCCGCCCGCACGACATCGCCGGCGGCGAAACACCGTACGACGTGCACGAGCGCATCCACCTCGCGGATGTGCGATAGGAATCGGTTGCCCAGACCCTCACCTGTTGCCGCGCCCTGCACCAACCCGGCGATGTCGATGAACTGAATCGTCGCCGGCACGAGGCGCTCTGGGTGTAGGACGCCGGCAATCGCGTTGAGCCGGTCATCGGGGACGAGGGCCTGTCCGAGGTTGGGCTCGATCGTCGTAAACGGGTACGACGCGACGGCCGCGCCGCCATGAGTCAGGGCGTTGAAGAGCGTGGACTTACCGGCGTTGGGAAGCCCAACCAGACCGAGCGCCAGACCCATGCGCAGACACTACCACATGGCGCCCGGTCGTCTCCTGCGGTGCCCAGGGGGTCAGGCGGTCTGGGCGACGTGCACCCTGTTGCCGCCTGACCGCTTGGCGATATACTGCGCCTGGTCAACCGCCTCCACAAGCGCATCCACGGTCCGACCGTCAGCGGGGAATGTGGCGACACCCACGCTGAGCGTGACGGTGGCGATCACGTCGGTGCCCAGGATGAGCGGGTAGGCCTCGACGGCCCGCCGCAGACGCTCGGCGGTCTCCTGGGCCGGCCCCTTCCCCGCCCCCGGGAGCACCACCATGAACTCGTCACCGCCGTAGCGGGCAACGATGTCGGAGGGGCGGCTACCGCGCCGCAGCAGCATCGAGACGGTCCGCAGCACTTCGTCGCCGCTCTGATGGCCATAAGTATCGTTGCACCGCTTGAAGTTGTCGATCTCCAGCATGATCAGCGAGAGCGGCTGCCCGTCACGACGACCGCGCTCGATCACCCGGTCCATCGCTTCATAGAGGTACCGCCGGTTGAACAGTTCGGTGAGGCCGTCGGTGATCGCCAGACGCTGAGCGTGTTCGAAGAGGTGTGCGTTCTGAATGGCAATCACGGCATAGGACGCCAGCGTCGTCAGCATGTGCAGGTCGCGCTGGCCGAACGCCGCCAGCCGCGACGACTCCACGTTCAACACGCCGAGGACCTTGCCGTCGGCGATCAGCGGGACCGCCAGTTCGGATCGCGTGCGCTCGTCGGTGCGATAATACCTCGAGTCCTGCCGCACGTCGTCGACCATCAACGGTGAGCCGGTACGCGCCACCCACCCGGTGACACCGACTCCGTTCGGGATCCGCATGCCGGTGATCGACTCAGAATAGCCGTATGAGGCCGCCACGGAAAGATCGCTGGTCTCCTGACCGACCAGCATCAGCGTCCCGTTGTCGTAGCCGAACGAGCGGCACGTGACGGACACCAAGCTGTCAAGCAGGGTGTGGAGATCGAGCGTCCCGCTGACAGACTTCGCGGCTTCGTACAGCACCTGGAGTTCGTCATGGGCCTTCCGGAGTTCTTCGTAGAGCGACGCGTTTCGAACGGCAATGCTCAGCTGCTGGCCCAGCGCGATCAGGAGATCGAACATCTGAGGGGTGACCGGATGCGCCGCGGTCCCGTCGACCAGGATCACGCCGGCGGCCGCCCCGTCGAGCAGGATCGGGACGGCGGCCCGTGTGGTCGCGTCCAGCGACCGCGTAATATCGTCGGGGTCGTCGCGCGGGCCCGTGAGGTGCTCGGCACGGCCCGAGCGCACCACACGCCCCACCAAACCGGTCGTCACCGGGAGGTCGGCTGGGAGTGCCGGCGTGCCGGTCTGGGCGGCCAGACGCAGCCATGATCCCCCGAGGCGGTAGATCGCCACACGGGGCGCTCCGGTCGCCGAGGCCAGTTCGGTCACGGCCGTCCGCATGATCTCCGTCAGATCCAGTGACGCGCTGACCGACCCGACGATCCGGTTCACCAGGACGACCTCGTCTCGTCGCCGCTCACTCTGCGCCAGCAGGAGCGTGTGCTCCGCAGCCACGCTCGCCTGCTCGGCGAAGGCCTCGGCGACACGCAACTGGTCGGTCGGAAAATCGTGTGGTCGGTCGTGCAGGAGCGCAAGCACGCCTAGGACTTCGCCCTTCGACCGCAGCGGGATGAAGGCGCCCGCCTTCAACCCTTCGGTGGCCGCCGCCGCCCGGAGCCGCCCCATCCGGAGGTCGCTGCCCAAATCGGGCACAACCAGGTGGTTCAGGCCGGGCCCCATGAACCCGCCGATCCCCGCGCGGAACTGCTGACGAATCGCCAGCGCAAACTCCTCCGACAGACCGGTGGAGAATGCTTCGGCCAGGTTCCCTTGCGCGTCCCAGGTCAGCAGGGCGCAGCGCGTGATCCCCAAGACGTCATGCGTCGTCTCGGCGATGACGCGAAAGATTTCGCGAAGGTCCTGCGTGCCGACGAGGCGGCGAGAGATACTGATCATCGCTTCCATCTGGCTCAGCTGCGCCGCCATCGACATATGCAGTCGCGCGTTCTCGATCGCGACTGCGCCCTGGGTGGCAATCGCCTCAATCGTGGCGATCTCGCTCTCGCCAAACGGTTTGGCCTCGGTCCGCACGACGGTGAGCGCGCCGATCGGCCGCCCCTGCTTGATCAACGGGACGGTCAGCGCGCAGCACGCCTCGGGCAACGCCAGCAGCGATGGACATGGGCTGGGTGCCGCCTCCAGGTCCTCGCACGTCACCGCGCGCCGATCGCGGAACGCCCTCACCGCCTCATAGAGGGCGACCGCGTCCGCGTCGATCCTGGCGCGCAGCCGCTTGAACTCCCCTTCGTCGGTGCCGTACACCGCCTGCCCATACAGCTCACGGTTGCGTTCATCGTACAGTGACAGGAACGCAAACCGGGCGCCGAGTGTCTCCGCCGCCTGCACGACCAGGTGCCGGTAAGCCTCGTCGAGATCGAGCGTGCCGCCGGCCTGGAGCCCCAGGTGCTGCAGCGCCGCCAGCCGCTCCACCTGACGCTGCGAGTCCTCGAAGAGATGGGCATTGCGGATCGCAAGCGCAGCCTGGCCGGCCAGCGTGGTCAGGAGACGCTCGTGCCGATCGGTGAAGAAGTTGCGCGTCCCTTTCGCCAGGACGATCGCGCCCCAGACATCCCACCCGCTGCTGATCGGGACCACGATCGCCGATCGCACCGCACCACGCCCGAACACCGTGTCGGCATCCGGGCTGCGTCGGGGATCGCGCTCGTAGTCATCCACACGAACCGCGCGGCCGGTGCGCAGGACGTGCGCGGTGATCCCGTGGGGTGGAAGCTCCTTCGCGCGGGCGATGCTCCCCGGCCCGTGGTAGCGCGCCAGGCGCGGTTCGGCTTTGGCGGAGTCCCGCAAGTAGATGAGGAGGATATCGAGGGATACGAGCCGCTCGACGCCGTTGGCGACCGTCTGCACAATCTCGCCCACGGACAGGCTACGGTTCATCTCCGTGCCCGTCGCGTAGAGTACTTCCAGTTCGTCGACGACCTGCCGGCGGCTGGCGTACATCAACAGCGTGACGGTCACCATCGCCGCGGGAATCGAGAGGAACAGGGCCGACGGGTGCAGCACATCCGTCACGACCAACGCGACAATCGTGCCAAACGCGAATAGCACGGTGGTGTTCACGAGCTCCAAGACCAGGTTGGCCATGAGCACGTCGAGAAACGCGGTCCGCCGGTCGATGGCGACGCGCACGGAGACCAACGCAGTCGAGACCAACACGAACGCGAAGGCCGCCGAAATCACCGCCAGCGTGAATGGGATCTCGGGGCGGGCGAGGAGAATGGGCAGCGTCCATGTCGCCGGGCTGGGAATCACGATGTAGGCCAAGAACCTGGCCGCGATGGTGGCCAGCATGACCTGCGCGGCGTTGAACACGGTCGTCAAGACCGGCCGGCGGTGCAGCAGCCCGTTGCCCAACACGATGCCGACGCCCATCGCGACAACGGTCGCTGGCGCGCCGAACAGCACGAGCGCCGCCGCGGTCACAATGGGGGTCATCGTCTGGTACCCGCCGCCGGGCATCGGGACGACGATGGCGCTGGTGGCGATGGAGGCGACGATCAGGACAACAAAGACGAGGGCCGGCGGCCAGGCAGCGCCGGGCAGGGTGGCAGCCAGCCCACCGAGCGCGGCGACAACGACGAGCCAGGTGAACGCGGCGCCGCCCGCGCGCATGCGATGCCAGATCCGGCGGAGCACCTTCACTCCCCTTGCGACGGTAGTTAGTCTGGCCCCTCCGCGCCCTCACCCCGCCGGATGAATGCGCGGACCCTGCGCTCGAACTTCACCCGCGGCATGGGCACGCGCCGCCCGCATTTCAGGCAGCGGATGCCGATGTCCGCCC
>CBRGMJ010000033.1:0-8525 GCA_967797525.1 uncultured bacterium
CACTCGAGCGGTTGGGGCTGGGCTATGAGGCGATGCGCGCGCTGCATCCGGGTTTGATCTACGCGTCGGTGTCGGGGTATGGGCAAACTGGACCGCTCGCGCACCGCGGGGGGTTCGATCTGGTGGCGCAGGGCGAGAGTGGCATCATGTCGGTGACGGGTGTGCCCGGCGGCGCGCCGGTGAAGAGCGGCGTGCCTGTGTGCGATCTCGGTGCGTCGCTGCTGGCCACGTATGCGATCCTCTGCGCGTACATCCACCGGTCGCGGACGGGTGAAGGGCAGCGCGTGGAGACCTCGTTGCTCGAAGCCGGGATCGCGCTGTCGGTCTGGGAAGCCACGGAGTACTTCACCACCAACCAGGCCCCGCAGCCGACCGGGTCGGCGCACCGGATGAGCGCGCCGTACCAGGCCATCCGGTGTCAGGACGGCTTCATCACCGTCGGGGCCGCCAACGACCGCAACTGGGAGCGGCTGTGCCGGGCACTCGGATTGGAGCGTGTGCGGGAGCAGCCGGAGTTCGCCACGAACGCCGCGCGGGTGGCGCACCGGCAGACGCTGCAGGAGATCATCGAGGACGTGACCATCGATCGCCCGCGGGCGCATTGGCTGCGCGTCTTGGAGGATGCGGGTGTCCCATCTGGGCCGATCAACACGTATCCGGACGTGTTCACGCATCCGCACGTGCTGGAGCGCGGCATGCTGCAGGAAGCCGATCACCGGGTCGGCGGTCGTATCCGGCAGATCGGTCCGGCCGTAAAGTGTTCGCAGACGCCCCCGCGCATCCGGTGTGCGGCGCCGCTGCTGGGCGAGCACACGGAAGAGGTATTGGTCGAATCCGGGTACACGCGCGCGGAAATCGAGGCCATGGCCCATGAAGGAGTGATTGCGCTGTGTCCGTCTCTGTAGAAGTCATCGACGGCGTTGCCCGCATCATAGTGCACCGGCCGGAGGCGCGAAACGCTATGACGTTTGCGATGTACGAGGCGTTCTTCGCAGCGTGCGAGGCGCTGGACGCGCGCCCCGACGTGCGGGTCGTGATCCTGCGCGGCGGCAGCGGCACGTTCATCGCCGGCACGGACATCGCCGAGTTCCGAAGCCTGCGCACGCGGGAGGACGCGCTGGCCTACGAGCAGCGCATGGGCGTCGTCATCGGCCGGCTCGAACAGATGACCAAGGTGACGATCGCGATGATCGAGGGTCACGCCACCGGTGGAGGCTTCGCGCTGGCGGTGGCATGCGATCTTCGCTATGCGGCGGCAGACGCGCGTCTCGGCGTGCCGATCGCGCGGACCCTCGGCAACTGTCTCTCCATGGCCAACTACAGCCGGGTCGTCGATGCGGTGGGGCCGGCGCGCGCAAGGGAGCTGCTGCTGACGGCGCGCCTGCTCTCCGCCGAAGAGGCGCTGGCGGCCGGTCTGCTCAACGCGGTCGTCCCGCCGGCGGATCTCGAGCGGCATCTCGGCGAGGTGGCGGCTTCGATCTGCCGGCTCGCGCCCCTCACGCTACAGGTGTCGAAGGAAGCGATCCGCCGCATCCAGGAGCGCCGGCGCGTCGTCGAGGGTGAGGACCTGCTGCTGCGGTGTTACCTGAGCGAAGACTTCCGTGAAGGCGTGCAGGCCTTTCTGGACAAGCGGGCGCCGGTCTGGAAGGGGAGGTGAAGACCGGCGCAGAACCGCATAGCGCAGACGCACGGCCGCCCGACGAGGGAGGGATCGTATGCTAAGGCCGCGGAACCGGGCCCTCTTCACTGCGGCGCTGCTCGTGACCGCCGCCGTTGCCCTCACGACCATCCAGGCAGGCGCACAGCAAAAGATCGTCATCCGGCTTGGGCACGTCGGGTTCCCCGACTCGCTGTTCGACCTGACAGCCCGCGAGTATGCCCGGCGCGTCAACCAGGAACTGGGCAGCCGCGTCGAGATGCGGGTCTTCCACTCCAGCCAGCTGGGCACGGACGAGGACATGATCCGAGGGGTGCGGGTCGGCGCGCTCGAGATGTTCCTGCCGTCGTCCATCATGAGCTCGGTGGACGATGCGTTCGGTGTCTTCGAGATGCCTTACATCATCGTGAGCCACCGGCACATGAAGGCCGTAGCCGAGAGCCCCGATCTTAAGAAGGCGCTATTCGAACCGCAGGCGGTCAAGGGCCTCCGCCTGCTCGCGTACTGGGAGAACGGCTTCCGCCACGTCACCAACAACGCACGGCCGATTGCGCGACCTCCTGACCTCCGCGGGGTCAAGCTGCGCATTCCTCGCGGCGTGTGGCGCCAGAAGATGTTCGAGGCATACGGGGCCAACCCGACACCGATGGCGTTCGCCGAGGTGTTCTCGGCCCTGCAAACTGGCGTCATGGACGGCCAGGAGAACCCGCTGGCACAGATCTGGGGGGCGAAGTTTCACGAGGTGCAGAAGTACCTCTCGATGACCGGCCATGTCTACACGCCGGCGTATCCCACGGCAGGCGAACGCTGGTGGCAGTCGGTGACCCCGGACGTCCGCATCGCGCTGCGGCGCATCGCGGAAGACGTCGGCGACTACGCGCGGGTGCAGGGCAATCAGTTGGACAATTCGCTGATCGGCGACATGCAGAAGGCGAACCCGCGATTCCAGGTCAACGAGGTCGACAAGCGGGCGTTCATCACCGCGTCTGAGAAGATCTACGACGAGTTCGCCCGCACCGTGCCCAGTGGCGCTCAGCTGGTCAAACTGATCCAGTCCCTCCGCTAGACCATGGCCAGGGCGGCGCGCGGGCATAGGGCGCTGGTCTCGGCCCTGGAAGTCTACTGCGCCATCCTGATGGTCGCGATGGCGGTCATCGTGCTGGTCGGCGTCTGGTATCGCTACGTGGTCCAGCGCTCGCTGCCCTGGTACGACGAGTTTGCTGAGTTCTTGCTGGTCTGGCTCACATTCTACGGATCGGTGCTGGCCGCGCAGCGCGACGCCCACATCGGGTTTGAAACGCTGGTCGAGTACCTGCCTAAGGACGCTCAGCGGGCCGTGATCGTGGTGGCGGACGTCATCCTGCTGCTGGTACAGGCCGCGCTTTTCACCTACGGCGTGTCGCTGGCCCGGGCGGCATCGTTCGACACCGCCGTGTCGATCCGGTGGGTGCGCCTCTCCTGGGTGTATAGCGCCATTCCCGCAAGTGGCGCCCTCACGTTCCTGATCACGCTAAACAGGCTGGTCGGCCGGCTGAGGCCGGAGCGCGTGTGAGCGGCATCGTCGTTGCCCTCATCGTGGCGCTCTCGGCGCTGCGGGTGCCGATCGGTTTTGCGCTGATCGCCGCGGTGTTGGTGGCCCTGCTCGCCGGCGGCGGCACCGACCCCGCGGTGGTCCCGCTGCAGCTGTTCTCGGGCGCGGCCAAGTTCCCGCTGCTGGCGATCCCCCTGTTCATCCTGGCCGGCGGGATGATGAACTCGTCGGGCATCTCGCTTCGCATCATCAACCTGGCCTCGGCGATCGTCGGGCACATCAAGGGCGGGCTGGCGATGGTCAACGTGCTCGACTCGATGTTCTTTGCCGAGATCTCCGGCTCGGCGGTGGCGGACGTCGCAGCCCTAGGGAGCATCATCATCCCGGCGATGGTCAAGAAGGGGTATGCGCCGGCGTTCACCGCGGCCTTGACCTCGGTCACAGCCTCGCTGGCCATCATCATCCCGCCCAGTATCCCGATGATCCTCTACGCGGTGATCTCCGGCACGTCGGTGACGCGTCTGTTCCTGACAGGGTTCGCCCCCGGCGTAATCGGCGGACTGCTGATGATGGCCGTCGTCTACTATAAGGCGCGGAGGTATGGCTTCCCGGTAGAAGACGCCTTCTCGCTCCGGCGCCTGGCCGTGGCCTTCCGGGAGGCCAGCTGGACGCTGGTCCTGCCGGTGATCATCCTGGGCGGCATGTTCGGGGGAATCGTGACGGCCACCGAGGCCGCGGGGCTGGCGGTGCTCGGCGCCTTCGTCATCGGCACCTTCATCTACCGCGAGATGGACTTCCGCCAGTTGTGGGGGGTGACCCTCGATGGCGTCGTGCAGACGGCGTCGGTGATGCTCATCGTGGCCGCCTCGGCGGTGCTGGGTTGGTACCTGACCAACGAGCAGGTGCCGCAGCGATTCGCCCAGGCGATCCTGGGACTGACGACCGACCGCGTCCTGGTCCTACTCTTTCTCAACATTTTCCTGCTGATCGCCGGGATGTTCTTGCACAGTGCCGCGGCCATCCTGCTGATCGTACCCATCGTCATGCCGCTCGTCCGCCAGGTCGGCGTGGATCCCACGCACTTTGGGATCATCGTGACGCTGAACCTGGCGATCGGCCAGCAAACGCCGCCGGTGGCGTCGGTGCTGCTGGCCACATGCGCGATCTCAAAGCAGCCGGTGGGGAAGGTCTTCCGCGAGGCGATCCCGTTTATCGTCGTTCTGCTGATCGTGCTGGCGCTCGTAACCTACGTCCCGGCGATTCCGCTCTTCCTGCCGAACCTTCTGCAACCCCGATAGCTGCAACGAGCAGTTCGACCAGATGCTTCGCGCGGCGACCGGTGCCGTGCGCGATCTGCTGCCGGCACGAGACGCCCATCGCCACGACCTCGGTCTCGGCGGGCACGCGGCGCACCGCCGGCAGCAGGCGCCGCTCGCCGATCGCCATCGAGATGTCGTAGTGCTCGCGCTCGAAGCCGAACGACCCTGCCATCCCACAGCAGCCTGAATCCACCTCTTCCACCGCGAAGCCCGCGGCCTTGAGCACGCTCGTCGCCGGTCTCGTGCCGACGGCCGCTTTCTGATGGCAATGCCCGTGGAGGAGTACGGTGCCGCCGGATGAGGGTCGCGGCCAACCGCGTTCCTGGACGTGCCGGTGGAGGAACTCATCGACGAGGAACGTGTGCCCGGCCAGCAACTCCGCGTCGGTACCGGGCAACAGGTCGGGCACTTCATCGCGAAACGTCAGGATACATGAGGGCTCGCAGCCAACGATAGGGATCCGTGCTCGGGCGAGGGGCAGCAACGCCGCGAGATTCTCCTGCGCGTGCGTCCTCGCCGCGCCCAACAATCCCTTACTGATCATCGGACGGCCGCAACACGTGACGTCGGGCACGATGACCTCGTAGCCAAGCCCTTCGAACAACCTCACGGCCGCGCGACCGATCTCCGGATAGTTGAACCGCATGAAGGTGTCGGCGAAGAGCGCGACCTTCGGGCCCGTGTGCTGCTCCCCGTTCCGCCTGCGGCCGTGGGCCTTCCACCATGCATCGAATGTCTGCCGGGCGAATGGCGGCAGCGGCCGCCGCCGGTCGACGCCGGCGATCCGGTCCAGCACCCAGCGCGCCGGCGCCAGCTGGGTCATCCATGTCGAGAGCGGCGCTGCGCGGGTACCCGCACGGCTGAGCGCATGAATGTTCCCAAAGAGACGCGCGCGCAATGGATAGCCGTGCGTCTCGTGGTAGCGCGCGAGAAACTCATATTTGAGTTTGGCCATGTCCACGTTTGCGGGGCACTCGGCCTTGCACCCCTTACATTCGAGACAGAGATCGAGGGCATCGTACAGACGGCGGCCGGTCAGCTCCTCAGCCGGCAACAGTCCCGACATCGCGGCCCGCAGGAGGTTCGCGCGACCTCGGGTCGAGTGCTCCTCTTCACGCGTGACCATATAGGAGGGGCACATCGTCCCCTCAATCGTCTTGCGGCAGGCGCCGACCCCGCTGCACATCTCGATGTTGGCGGCCATCCCGCCGTCACGCTGCCAGTCGAAGTGCGTGCGGAGCGCCACGGTCTGATAGGAGGCCCCATAGCGCAGGTCGTCGGTCATCGGCGGCGCATCCACGATCTTCCCAGGGTTCATCAGGCCCTGCGGATCGAAGGCCGCTTTGACCTTTCTGAACGCCTGGTAGACTACGGGACCGAAGTAGCGCTCGACGAACCAGCCGCGCACCATGCCGTTGCCGTGCTCTGCGCTGAACGCGCCGCCGAACTCGATGACCAGCTCGCCGACCGCCTCAGCGATCGCCCGCATCGTCTCGATCTGCCTCGCGTCTTTCAAATCGATCAGCGGCCGGACGTGCAGACAGCCGACGCTTGCGTGCGCATAGATCGCCGCGCGGACCTGGTGGCGGTCCAGGATCTGCTGGAACCCATCGATGTACGCTGCGAGACGCTCCGGCGAGACGGCGGTGTCCTCGACAAAAGCGATCGGTTTGCTGTCGCCCTTGATGCCCTGTAGCAGCCCCTGCCCGGCCTTCCGGACGCGCCAGATGTTGTCTTGCGAGAGAGAGTCGAGCGCCCGCAACACCGCATACCCCATCCTCGCGCCGGCCAGCGCACGCTCCATCGCCTCGAGACGCCACAAAGCTTCGTCGGCCGTCTCGGCGGAGAACTCGACGACGAGGATCGCGGCAGGGTCACCGTCGACAAACGTCATGCGCCGGGCGAACTCAGGCTGCGTGCGGGTCATTTCCATGATCAACCGGTCAATCAGCTCGACCGCCGATGGGCCGTGCGGCAAGATGAGCGGGATGGCTTCGAGCGCCTGGCGGAGATCGTGGAAGTGCACGACCGCGACGGCCGCGTGTGCCGGCCGCGGGACGATACGCACCGTGGCCTCGGTCACGATCCCCAGTGTGCCTTCCGATCCGACGATGAGGCGCGAGAGATTGAAAGGCCGAAGGTCCATCTCCGGAAGGTTGTACCCGGTGACCCGGCGCAGGAGTTTCGGATAGCGACGATCGATCTCTTCGCGATTCGCGTCGACCGTGTCGAGCACTGCCT
This sequence comes from uncultured bacterium, assembly GCA_967797525.1. Taxonomy (GTDB): domain Bacteria; phylum Sysuimicrobiota; class Sysuimicrobiia; order Sysuimicrobiales; family Humicultoraceae; genus JBGPNN01. The sequence goes on from CBRGMJ010000033.1 coordinate 6,749, forward strand.
GGTAGAGCCTTCCTTCACGCGATGATTCGCGCCGCTTCGCCGCCAGCGCGACGTCGTCGATAGGCCCGATCGTCAGCTCGGTCCCGTCCGCAAGCTGCACCTGCAGGCCCAGCACGTGATCGACCATCTTGCCGTACACGATCGACCGCGCTCCGCACGAGTTGTTGCCGATCATCCCGCCCAGCGTGGCGCGGTTGCTGGTTGCCGTATCAGGGCCCAGACGAAACCGGTGTGGAGTGAGCGCCGCGTTCAACACGTCTTGGACCGCCCCCGGCTGCACGCGCGCGATGCCGCGGCCGGGATCGATCTCCAAGATGCGGTCCATGTACTTTGAGCAGTCGAGCACAACGGCCCGGCCCACCGTCTGACCGGCGAGACTCGTGCCGGCGCCACGGGGGAGCACCGGCACCCCGTCCTCCGCGCAAGCGCGAAGCGTGGCGGCGATATCGTCGGCGTCGCGCGGGACGACGACGCCGATCGGCATGATCTGATAGATGCTCGCGTCGGTGCTGTAGAGGACGCGGGAGACGGCGTCAAAGCGAACTTCGCCCTTGACGGACGCAGTGAGCTTGCGCGCCAGACTGCCGAACTCGGAGGATGATTTCTTCACGCGGCTTCTCTTCGGCTGCGCGGTCGGCCCTCCTTCCGCGCGTCACGGGATATGGACAATTGGCCGGGCACCGGCATTTTCATCCGAAACCGCTATGTTACAATCACGGTGGTGTTGCGCCTCGTGTCGTTTCGAGGTGAGGGAGACAGATGGGGCTCCTGTTCCTGCTTCTTGACCGCGCCTTTCAGGTCATCTCGGCGTTGATCCTGATTCGCGTCCTGCTCTCCTGGGCCGGAGTCTTCGGTCTCAATCAACCGATCGTGCGCACCCTCGATCGGGTGGTCCATCAGCTCACCGCGCCCATCATCGACCCTATCAGACGTGTGATGCCCCCGGCGGGTGGTCTCGACCTGTCACCGCTGATCGCGTTGTTGCTGCTCCAGGTCGCCAACCAGCTTCTCCACACGGTGCTGTTGAGCGTGCTCCCGTGACACGGGAGCGGCTCCCCTGAGCGGGGAGCGGCTCCCCTGAGCGGGGAGCTGCGGGAGGGCACAGCAATGGTGCAGGCCTACGTGCTGATCCGCATTCTGCCTGGAAAGTTGGGGGACGCGCTGTCACAGATCCAAAAGACGCCCGGCGTGAAAATGGCGCACGCGGTCACCGGTCCGACGGATATCATCGCCTACGTCGAGACCGAGAGCATGGACACGCTTGGACGGCTGATTGTCTCACGCTTTCAAGAGACGCCCGGTGTCACGCGTACCACCACGTGTGTGGTGACGCCGGTCAGCGGCACCTAGGTGCCAGACGTGTCTTACGACGGGCGCGAACCCTGACGCGGCAACAGCGCGACACAGACCAGGCACGGTAGCGCCAACCCGAGGCACGCGGTCAGCGTCCCGGTCAGCCCAATCCGATCGGCGACGGCCCCGACCAGCGTGAGCGAGACCCCTGCAATGCCCCATGCCAGGCCCGTGACCATGCTGCTCGCGAAGCTGGCGCGGCGCGGGAGCATCTCTTGCGCCATCGCCACATTGACCGGCGCTCCAAGATAGAGCGTCAGGCCGCCGAGGGCGAGCGCCACCAAGCCCCACGCCGACGTCGTCTGCGCGAAGAGAAAGAGCAACGGCGGGCTCAAGATAAATGAGGCGGCCAAGATCGCACGGCGGCCGACCCGGTCATGTTCAACGCCGTCGGGGGAAGCACGATCCACTTCGGCGCCCAGTG
>CBRGMJ010000034.1:0-8466 GCA_967797525.1 uncultured bacterium
GAAAGAGCTTCAGCCCAACGGCCTGTTCCAGCCGGTGGATCTGCTGTGTCACGGCGGGCTGCGTGATGCCGAGCGCCCGCGCGGCTTTATTGAATCCCTGGTGCACGATGACTTGGTGGAACGTCCGCAGCGGTGTCAGGGGGATGTCCATCAAGCCACGATCGCGTCCCGTAGCGCCGTCGCCTTGACCGCGTCCATCGTCTCGAGGGTTTTGAGGACTCGGAGCGCGTTCGCTGTGTCACCCATTCGCACGTATAGCAGGCCGAGGTTGGAGTGATAGAGCGCGGTATCCGGACTCAGGCGTATGGCTTCATTGAACGACGCCTTAGCTTTTGAAAAGTCCTCGAGTCCGGTCAACGCGAGCCCTATCTGGTTCTGCGTGCGAGCCTCAGCCTTGAGGCGGAACGCCTCGCGATAGGCGGCGATCGCCTTCTCCAGCTCGCCCAGGCCCTTGTGGGCTTCGCCGATCCAATAGTGACTCTCCGAATCGTCCGGCTTGAGACGCACCGCTTCTTGCAGTTCGGGGAGCGCTTCCGCGTACAGTTCGGCCTCAACGTACGTCCAACCCAATCCAAAATGGATCTCTTGGTCGTTCGGCTGCAGGCGGCGGGCCTCTTTCAGCGCAACGATCGAGTCGTCGTACTGCCCGGCCTGGTGGAGGGTGAGGCCAAGCAGCTTGTAGGCGCGCACGAGGGTCTCGGATTCGGGGCGGAGCGCGATGACTTTCCTGCACGATTCGATGGCCTTCGCATACTCCTTCGCGTCATAGTGCTGGTTGGCTTGAAGCATACGCGCCTGCGTCTCGAGCTTCGTCGCCGCGGTCGCGTTGATGGCGCCCAGCGGGCCGCAGAGCTCAAGCGCGTCCTCTGCTTTCCCGCCTGTCAGATAGACGTCGCCGAGCAGAGTGTAGAGCTCCGGAAACCGCTCCTCTTTCGAGGCTGAACCAATCGCCCGTTGGAGAGAGGTCTCGGCGTCTGGCCTGTGCCCGACGGCATAGTGACTCACCCCGAGCATGAACCAAGCGGAGGTAAAATCCGGTTTGATGCGGACGGCTTCCTGGAAGGCAGGGATGGCCTTTTCAAAGTTCTTCAACTGGCTGTGGGCATGTCCGAGTCCGAAATGCGCGACGACATTGTCGGGTTCGAGTCGGACCGCCTGCTCATACGCGCCGGCGGCGTCATCGTATCGCTCGAGCGCGAAGTACGCGTCGCCAAGATTGCGGTATGCTCTGCTCGAGGGACGCGCGGCGATTGATTTCTTGAAAGACTCTATCGCCTTGGCGTACTGCTTGGCCTCGGAGTTTTTTTCGCCGACGAGCAGATGGGCGGCGAATTCCACGTCCGCATCGAGGCGCCGGCGGGCGCGCCACCCCCGAACGACGAACAGGCCCACCAGCGCGACCAACCCCAGGAGGATGAACGATCCGACGCGTCCCGAGGACTGCGCGACTGGGGCGGCGGGCCGTGACTGTGCCCTCTGCTGGTCGGCGCGCGCACGCGCCCTCGCAAGCTCCTGCGCCTCGGCCTGGCGGAACCTGTCGCGGAAGTTCTGAGAAAAGAAGCGGGTGAGCAGCTCCTCACGAAAGGCACGGTCGAGCTCGTACCTGGTGTGCAGGTCGAACCAGGCCGGCCTATCTTTTTGCGAGAGGGACTTTTCAACGGTCCGCGTGATCGTGGAGTAGGCGATGCTGTACTCCCCGATCAGACGGCGCTCGTCGGGTGTCGTACTTCGGTAGAGCCGCGGGCCGGCAAGCGTCTCTATGATCCGCCGGAGCTGCCAGAAGGCACCCATCTGCCGCGCGGCGGTGTCCATCCGATCCCGGCTGCGGACCTCCGCCTTTACCCGCTCCACTGTGGGCATCTCGCGAAGGTAGTCGGGCTGCATCGGCCTCGGAGCGGGGGCCGCGTGGCTCTCGATTGTCTGCGCGAAGGCCACAGCGAGGGCCGTGCCGACCACTGCCAATAGTGCGACTCGGAATCTCACTCTTCTCTCCTCGCCACTCTATCTGCGCCTCTTTGATTCGCGTCTCCGCCGCGAGGCATGTCCTTAAGCCGTTCGGCGGATCCCCGCCACAAAGCCCGGTTCGATGAGAACTTGTGCGAGTAGAAGAGCGGCCCTCCTGTCGGCTATGTCGAGTTACTCGGCGTCGGCGAGGTCGCGAATGCCGAGTCGTTGCAGGTACTCATATGTTCCGTCGTGGGTTGGCCAGCATGAGCTACACTCCACCATAGTTCCAGAGATCAATTATAACTATTATTTATGCTTCATGCCATATGTGCTTATTTGACATTATTAGACCCTCAGCGGCACAATGTCGACGACATGATGTCGTCGCGTGCCAGCCCGCGTAGTGGCGATAAAGTAATGACCGCGGCCGAAGCCGTCGCGCGCTTTGTCCGGCCGGGCGCCGTGCTCGGCATGGGCGGGCAGAACATTGGCCGCTGCCCCATGGCCCTCACCCACGAGATCATCCGCCAGCGCGTCGGGGGCCTGACCGTCGTAGGGTGTAACCTCTCACTGTCGATGGATCAACTCGCCGCGGCCGGGCTCATCCGGCGGACCGAGTGCGGCACGGGCAACCTGGAGCGATTTGGGACGACGTTCAGCTGGCGCCGGGGCATCGAAAACGGCTCGATCGAAATTGAGGACTACAGCCATCTCGCCATGGTCAGTCGCTTCCTGGCCGGCGAGATGGGCCTGCCGTTCATGCCCGTGCGAAGCCTGCTCGGGTCAGACCTCCTCTGGGCTCCGGATAGCGCGGCAAAGCCCGGCAAAGCGGTCGTCATGGAGAACCCGTGGGACCCGAACGAGCGGGTCGCGCTCGTGCGGGCGCTGTGCCCGGACGTGTCGATCGTCCACGCGCAGCGTGCGGATCCGCTTGGCAATGTCATCATCGAGGGGTTTGCGACGCACGAACCCGAGATGATCCGCGCCTCCCGGCGCGTCATCGTCTCGTGCGAAGAGCTGATCTCGACCGAGGAGATCCGCGCGCACCCCGAGCGCACGACCATCCCGTTCATGTACGTCCACGCGGTGGTCGTCCAGCGCTACGGCGCGTTCCCCACGTCCACGTACGGCTATCACGACTACGATGGCGCGCAGATCGGCGCGTATCAAGACGCCGCCCGGACCGGGTCGCCGGCGATCGACGAGTACCTACAGCGCCATATCTGGGGATGCGGGACGTTCGACGACTACCTCCATCTGGCCACGGACACCGATCGCCTCACGACCCTCACCCACGCGATGCAGGAGTTGATGTGATGTCGCGCGAGACGCCGCACCTTGCGCCGTTTTCCCGTCAGGAGCTGATGGTGATCGAAGCAGCCCGGCAGCTGCGGGACGGCGACGTCGTGTTTGTCGGCACGGGTCTGCCGATGCTGGCAACCACCCTGGCCCAACGCACGCACGCGCCGAACGTGGTCATGGTCATCGAAAGCGGCGTCATCGCACCCCAGGTGCCTTCGACCCCGATCTCCGTCTCGGACCCCAAGGCCATGTACCGGGCGATGAAGCTCGGCACGCTGCGCGAGGTCCTGGGGTGTCTGCTGCAGCGGGGGTTGATCGACGTGGGCTTTGTCGGCGGCGCCCAGATCGACCGCTATGCCAACATCAACTCGACGCAAATCGGGCCCCCCGGCGCGATGAAACGGCGGTTACCTGGGAGCGGCGGTGCGAACGACATGGCGTCGCACTGCCGGCGTCTGCTAATCATTACTCACCACGAAAAGAGGCGCTTCCCCGAGCGGTGCGACTACATCACCAGCCCGGGATTTCTCGATGGACCCGGCGGCCGCGCGCGCGTCGGATTGAACCCGGACTTCGCCGTGACCGTCGTGACCGATCTCGCCGTGATGGAGAACGACCCGCGTACCTGCGCGCTGCGCATCGTCCGGCTCATGCCCGGTATCACGGTGGACGGTGTGCGCGCCCAGACCGGCTTCCGCCCCGACCTGGCGCCGGATCTTCGCGAGGTGCCGCCGCCGGACGCAGAGGTGTTGGACAGGCTCCGGCACGACGTGGATCCGGGGCGCGTCTATCTGAAATCGGAAGACGCCGTACCAACGGCCGGGAGGTAATCAATGGGCGCGAAGGCCGTGCAGGAACGCGAGCCGTTTCACTGGCAGACATCGATCGCCTACAAGAACAAGGACAAGATCGTCGTCCGCGGCTACGACAACAATGACCTCACGGGCAACGTGACGTTCACCGAGATGGCCTACCTGGTCTGGCGGGGCGACCTGCCGCCGGCGAACCACGCCCGCATGCTCGACGCGCTGCTGGTGAGCATGGCCGAGCACGCCTTCTCGCCGTCGTCGGCCGCCTGCCGCTTTGTCGCGTCGGGCGGGGTGCCCCTCCACGTCGGGGTGGCGGGCGGGATGCTGGCCATCGGCTCGCTGCACGGCACGGCCGACCGCCCGGCGCAACTCTTCACAGACGCGGTCGAGCGGATGCAGCGGGAATCCTTGACGATGCAAGAGGCAGCGCGCAAGGTTGCGGGCGAAGCGCGCGCGGCGGGCCGTCGGCTGCCGGGGTATCATCACGCACAGCACATCATCGACCCTCGAACGGCGCGCATGCTGGGGCTGTCCGATGAGTACGGCGTCTCGGGGACGTACGTCGCGATGGCGAGAGCCATCGAAGCCGCTACAGAAGAGTTCTGGGGACGGCGCATCTACCTCAACGGCCCCGGTGCGATGGGCGCGGTCTGCCTCGACATGGGATTCGACGTGGCACTCATCAAGGGCGTGTTCTTGCTTTCGCGCACCGTCTCGCTGATCGCGCACACCTACGAAGAGATGCATCGCGAGAAGGGCTGGCGGGCGTCGACAAACTCGCCTATTGTCCAACCCCTGGATCTCTCGTTGCAGAAGCCCGAATTCTACGATGGGCCGCGCGACCGCCCGCTGTCGAAGGCCCGGGGCGGCCTGCGGTGAGCGCGCGCGCGGCGCTGCTCGAGGAAATACCGCAGGGTCTGTTCATCGGCGGGCGGTGGGAGGAGAGTCGATCCGGCCGCACGATCCCAACCCACAACCCGGCAACCGGCGAACTCCTCGCGCAGGTGCCGCTCGCTGATGCGGCAGACGTCGATCGCGCTGTCCAGGCGGCCGTTGCCGCTTTCCCCGCATGGTCGGAGATGCCCGGCCCGCAGCGGGGAGAGCGCCTCCGCGCGGTGGCGGCTGCGCTCCGCGAGCACCGTGAGGCGCTGGCGCACCTCGACGCCGTCAACTCAGGCAACGTCATCGCCGGGATGCGCCGCGACGTCGATTGGGCCGTCGATTCTCTCGAATACTTCGCCGGGCTCATCCCCGAGATCAAAGGCGAGACGCTGCCGTCCGACGCCGCCCTCTTCCACTATACGGTGCGCGAACCGTTCGGCGTCGTCGCCAAGATCAATCCCTACAACCACCCGGTGCGGTTCGCCGCCGAGAAGCTGGCGGCTCCGCTGGCCGCCGGCAACACCGTCGTGATGAAGCCGCCGGAGCAGGCGCCACTCTCATCGCTCGTGCTCGGGCGGATGCTGCAGACGATTCTCCCGCCGGGCGTCGTCAACATCGTCACCGGTGATGGGCCGACCACCGGCGCCCTGCTGGTCCGCCATCCGCTTGTGCGGCGCATCGCGCTCATCGGATCGGTCGAAGCCGGGCGCGCGGTCATGCGCGCGGCCAGCGACGGGCTCAAGACGGTGACGCTCGAACTGGGCGGCAAGAACCCACTCATCCTGTTCCCAGACGTCGACCCCACCGAGGCTGCCGACGCCGCCGTCGGCGCGATGAACCTCAACCGCGCGGGTCAGTCGTGCAGCAGTACGTCGCGTGTGTTTGTACACCGCCACCTGCACGACGCCTTCGTCGAGGCGCTGCTGGCCCGAGTGCGAAACCTGCGGGTTGGTCTGCCGGATGCGGATGATAGCCAGATGGGGTGTCTGATCTCGAGGGAACAGCACGAGAAGGTGCTATCGTACATTGAGGCAGGCAAGCGCGAGGGCGCGCGGCTGCTCTTCGGCGGCGGCGTGCCCGATGACCCGGGACTGCGGCGGGGGTTCTTCATCCAGCCCACGTTGTTTGACGGCGTGCGGCCGGAGATGAAGATCGCGCAAGAAGAGATTTTTGGGCCGGTGATCAGCGTGCTCACCTGGGACAACGAAGAGGCGATGCTCACCCAGGTCAACAACATCATCTATGGTTTGAGCGCGGCGATCTACACTCATGACTATGCGAAGGCCCACCGGATCGCGCGGCGGATCGAGGCAGGGTACGTCTGGGTCAACATCCCCGGCGGCCACGCGCTCGGCTCGCCCTACGGCGGCATCAAGCAGAGCGGCATCGGCCGGGAGGAGTGCCTGGACGAGTTGCTGTCCTACACGCAAATCAAGAGCATCCGGATGGCGTTTCCGCAGGCGGCGTCTTGACATGTCTATCACCCGAGTTTGACGCTGCCCGAGTAGCATCGGACATGCAGCCGACAAGGGATTGCGCAGGGCTCACGGAATATAGGGGCAACCTCATTGCCGACTGGTTGACCCATATCGAGGGAGGGTGTCGCATGATGCAAAGACTAGTGATACCCATGACGAGGCGGTTGATGGCCGTGGCGGTTCTCTTTGTATTTGCCGCCGTTGGCTTGACGAGCAACGCGTCTGCTCAGGCGCCCGCTCGGTTGACCGTCTATACAGCGCTCGAGAACGAGCAGCTGGCACCGTACAAGGCGGCCTTCGAGGCGGACAACCCCGGCGTCACAATCGACTGGGTGCGCGACTCGACGGGCGTCATCACGGCCCGTGTCCTGGCGGAGAAGGCCAACCCGCGGGCGGACGTCATCTGGGGTCTCGCCGTCACGAGTCTGCTCATTTTCGAAGATGAGAACCTGTTGCTCGGCTACACGCCCAAGGGCGCCGACCAGCTCAAACCGGCGTTCCGCGACAGCAAGAATCCCATGAACTGGACCGGGATGGACGCCTGGCTCTCGGTGATCTGCTACAACACCGTTGAGGCAAAGCGGCGCGGGCTCAAGGCTCCGTCGACCTGGCAAGATCTGCTGAGCCCAGCCTATAAGGGGCGGATCGCGATGCCCAACCCGGCTTCGTCGGGCACAGGCTACCTGACGATTGCGGCATGGCTGCAGATGCTGGGCGAGCAGAAGGGCTGGGAGTACATGGACAAGCTGCACGAGAACATCGGCCTCTACCTGCACTCCGGTACCGCGCCCTGCAACCGAGCCGCCCAGGGTGAGTTCGCCATGGCGATCGCGTTCGACGCACGCGGCGCGCTCTTGAAGCAGCAGGGGGCACCGATCGAAGTGATCATCCCGAAGGAAGGCGCCGGGTGGGACATGGAGGCGACGGCGATCATGCGCGGCACGCGCAATCAGGCCGCGGCGCAGCGTCTGGCCGACTTCAGCGTCACCCGGAAGGCCAACGAGCAGTACAACCAATTCTACTCGATCGTCGCCCTGCCCGGCTTGACCAACGTACCACCGTACTACCCGCCCAACGCCGAGAAGGCGATGTTCAAGAACGACCTCGCCTGGATGGCGAAGAACCGGGCGCGCATCCTCCAGGAGTGGGCGCGGCGCTACGACTCCAAGTCCGCGCCCCGCTGATTGTCCGTAGACGTTCTTGACGAGGCATCCTAGCCCCCGTTCGCGTCACAGCAGCGGGGGCTGGGTTCTTTCTCATGAGTGGTGAGCCCTACCTCCAGGTCGATCACATCTGGAAGCAGTTCGGCGCGTTCACCGCGCTGACCGACGTGTCCTTTGACGTCTACTCAGGTGACTTCGTCTGCCTGCTGGGTCCGTCCGGCTGCGGCAAAACGACGCTGCTTCGGATCATCATGGGTCTGGAAACCCAAACGAGCGGGCGTTTGCTCCGGGGCGACCGAGACATTTCTATCTTGCCCCCCGCCGAGCGCGACTTCGGCATCGTGTTCCAGTCGTACGCCCTCTTCCCCAATTTGACGGTGTTCGATAATATCGCGTATGGTCTGCACAGCCGCAAGATGAGCCGTTCGCAGATCAGAGCGCGGGTCGAAGAGTTGCTGGCGCTGATCGGGCTGCCGGAATCCGGCATCAAACATCCGTCGCAACTCTCCGGGGGGCAGCAGCAGCGCGTCGCCCTGGCGCGCGCCCTGGCGCCATCGCCGAGCCTGTTGTTGCTGGACGAGCCGCTCTCGGCCCTCGACGCGCGCCTGCGCGTTCGTCTGCGCCACGAGGTGCGCAACCTGCAGCGCCGGCTTCGCGTCACGACGATGCTCGTCACGCACGATCAGGAAGAAGCCCTGACCATGTCGGACCGGATCGTGGTGATGAACAAGGGCCAGATCGAGCAGATCGGCACACCAATGGAAGTCTATCGCGCGCCGCTGACGCCGTTCGTCCCCCACTTGGTAGGCGAGATGACCTTTCGACACGGTTTGCTCCTCCCGCCCGGAACGGTGCGGTTCGGGGACGCGGTACAAGAGTGCGGGG
>CBRGMJ010000035.1:0-8457 GCA_967797525.1 uncultured bacterium
GGCGGTCGGGGGGACGGCGCGCCGGTTCCGGTCGCCGCACACGGCCTACCCTGAGGCCCACTTCCTCTCGAACGGCAACTATACGACGATCGTCACCAACGCGGGGGGCGGAGCCTCAATGTGCCGGGGCCTGGCCGTGACGCGACGGCGGGAAGACCGGACGCGCGACCCCGGAAGCCAGTTCATCTACCTGCGTGACGTGCGGAGCGGGTCCGTCTGGTCAGCGGCCTTCCACCCAGTCTGCAAGGAGCCGGAAGAGTACCTCGCCACCTTTCTACCTGAGAGGGCCATCTTTCGCCGCCGGGACGACGGGATTGACACGAGGCTCGAGATCGCCGTCTCTCCCGAGGACGACCTTGAAGTGCGACGGCTCTCCGTGACAAATACCAGCGACCGGCCCCGCGAAATCGAGGTAACCAGCTACGTGGAACTGGCGCTGGCATCCCCCGTCGATGACCTGGCCCACCCCGCCGTGGGCAAGTTGTTCCTCGAGACGGCGTATCTGCCGATGAGCGCGGCACTGCTGTGCGGGAAACGGCCCCGTTTCGCCAACGAAGCCGGCGTCTGGGCTGTGCACGTTCTCGGCGTCGAAGGTCACATGCAGGGCCCGGTCGAGTGGGAAACTGATCGGGCGGCGTTCCTGGGGCGAGGGCGCGGGCCGGACGATCCCATCGCGCTGGATGGGCGACCTCTGTCGGGCGCAACAGGCGCTGTCCTCGACCCCATCGCCAGCCTCCGACTGCGCATTCGGTTGGCACCGGGAGGCTACATCCGCCTTGCATTTTCTACCGGAGTGGCGCCGACCCGCGAGGCGGCCGTGATGCTCGCGGAACGATATCATGATCCGGCCGTTGCCGCGCGCGCGTTTGCGTTGGCGTTCACACACGCGCAAATCGAACTCCGCCACCTGGCGATCACCCCGGAGGAGTCCCAACTCTTCCTCCGCTTGGCGTCATGCGTCCTCTACGCCGACGCCTCGCTGCGCGCGGAGCCGGAGGTCCTGGCCCGCAACACACTGGGCCAACCTGACTTGTGGCGGCACGGCATCTCCGGCGATCTCCCCATCCTGCTCGTGCGGGTGGTAGAGGAGGACGCGTTCCCGCTGGTGCAGCTGGTCCTGAAGGCCCAAGAGTATTGGCGCCTGAACGGGTTGAGCGCCGATGTCGTGATCTTGAACGATCACTCGATCGGCTACCGCGATGAAGTCCAGAAGCAGCTTGAGGGTCTCCTCGAAAGCGGATAATGGGCGGCATGGAGAGGTCGTCCCGGCGGCGTGTTCCTGCTGCGCGGAGATGGTTTGGGTGAGCCCAGCCGCTTGCTCCTCAGCGCTGTCGCACGCGCGGTGCTGGATGGCGACCGCGGCGATCTGGTGAGCCAGCTTAATGTGCCCGCGGCGGAATCAGTCTGGCCTGCCGCATTCGTTCCCAGTCGCCCCGTCGAGTTCAGATCCGAGGGGATCGTCGCCCCGGCGCCGGAAGTGCCATCGCTCGTGCTCGCCAACGGGCTGGGCGGTTTTGCGCAGGATGGGCGGGAGTACGTCGCGGTGCTTGAGGGCGACCAGGAGACGCCTCTGCCGTGGGCCAACGTGCTCGCGAATCCCGGATTCGGCTCCATCGTGACGGCCGCGGGCGCGGCGTTTACCTGGGCGGAGAACAGCCGGGAGCACCGGCTCACCCCCTTTGCGAACGATCCGATCAGCGATCCGACCGCGGAAGCCATCTTCCTGCGTGATGAGGCCACAGGCGACGTTTGGACGGCCACGCCCGGACCGATGCGCCGCGACAGCCGCAGCGGCCGGTGGGTGGTGCGGCACTCAGCCGGCATGACCCGGTTCTCGCACGTGAGGCGCGGTCTGACCCAGGAACTATCCATCTTCGTCCACCCTGACGACCCAGTGAAGTTCTCATTGCTGACGCTGACGAACCATACGCAGCGACGGTTGCACTTGAGCGTCTTCGCCTACCATGAATGGGCGCTCGGGCCTCCCCGAACAGGTGAGCACCTTCATGTGGTCACCGAGGTCGCTCTCGAGTCGCGCGCAATCCTGGCACGCAATTCCTACAATCAGGTCTACAGGGACCGAATCAGTTTCGCCCAGGTGAGCGAGCACCTCTTCTCAGCTACTGGTGACCGGCTCGAGTTCCTAGGCCGTAATGGCTCGCTCGCCCGACCGGCGTCACTTGGCCGCAGCCATCTGTCGGGCCGGGTTGGCGCGGGTCTGGATCCCTGCGCCGCCCTTCACACACGCATCGTGCTGGGGCCCGGGGAGACCCGCCGGCTCGTCGTGCTGCTGGGGCAAGGGAAGGACCGTGCGCATGTGGATGAGCTGATTCGGCGTCATGGCACGGTGGCAGCGGCTGAGACCGCCGCCGAAGCCGTCCGGACACGCTGGGATGAGATGCTCGACGCCGTCCAGGTGCACACGCCCGACGACTCGTTCGACGTGATCATGAACCGCTGGCTCTTGTACCAGAATCTGGGTTGCCGATTGTGGGCGCGCTCGGGATACTATCAGCCGGGAGGCGCGTACGGGTTCCGCGATCAACTCCAGGACGTGATGGCGCTCAGCCTGGTAAGGCCCGACCTCCAGAGGGATCATCTCCTCCGGGCCGCCGCCAGGCAGTTTGTCGAAGGGGATGTGCAGCACTGGTGGCACCCGCAGACCGGTGTTGGGGTACGGACCCGATGCTCGGATGATTTCCTGTGGCTACCGTTTGCGGTCGCTCACTACATCGAGACAACTGGAGATCAGGGCGTGCTTGATGCGCCGGCGCCGTTCTTGGAGGCGCCGCCCCTTGAGCCGGGGCAGGACGAGTCCTACGGGAGCCCCCAGACATCATCCCAGAGTGAAACACTGTTTGAGCACTGCGTGCGGGCGCTGGACCGCGCGCTCACCGCCGGGGCACATGGATTGCCCCTGATCGGGACCGGAGACTGGAACGACGGGATGAATCGCGTGGGACGTCTGGGCAAGGGCGAAAGCACGTGGCTCGGGTGGTTCCTGTACGCTGTGCTGAGCCGGTTCGCGCCGCTCTGTGAGGCGCGAGCGGAGGAAAGCCGGGCAGCCCGGTACCGGAACGAAGCGATGCGGCTCGCGCAGATCCTCGAACTCGCGTGGGATGGCGACTGGTACTTGCGAGGCTACTTCGACGACGGGACGCCGCTGGGGTCGGCGCAAAACGATGAGTGCAAGATCGACTCGATCGCACAATCCTGGGCCGTCCTGTCTGGCGCGGCTCCGGCTCAACGCGCGGATCGTGCGATGGACGCGGTGCGGACGCTCCTCATCCATCGCCCGGCGCAGGTCATCTTGCTATTGACGCCACCCTTCGATCACGCACCGCAAGACCCGGGCTACATCAAAGGCTACATGCCCGGCATTCGTGAGAACGGCGGCCAGTACACTCATGCGGCCATTTGGGCGGCCATGGCGATCGCGAAGCTCGGTGACGGGGACGAGGCCGTCGAGCTGTTTCACATGCTCAACCCCATCAACCACGCGCGGTCCATGCAGGAGGTCGAGCGGTACAAGGTGGAGCCCTACGTGGTGGCGGCGGACGTGTATGCGCACCCACGTCACGTGGGCCGCGGAGGCTGGACGTGGTATACGGGATCGGCCGGATGGCTGTATCGTCTCGGCATCGAGTCTATCTTGGGGCTCACGCGGCGCGGTCCCACGTTCGCGATCGATCCGTGCATTCCGGGCTCCTGGTCCGGATACTCGATCACCTGGCGTCTTGGTCGCACACTCTATGAGATCAAGGTGGCGAACCCAAGTCGGTACTCTCACGGCATCGCGCAGGCAACCCTCGACGGCCATGCGGTGGACCCTTCCGGTATTCCGCTGGCCGATGATGGCCTGCGCCATGAGGTCCACGTCGTGATGGGAGAGCCGACGTCCTGATTGGTCACGTCTACGCCTGGTGGGTGAGGGGAATAACACGATGGGGGTGAGTGCCCAACGATGGGCACATTCACTCGGGGAGAAGGAGAGATATGTTGCAGGCCATCTGGAAGAGGAAGCGCAAAAGTGAGCGTGGCTTTACCCTTATCGAACTCGTCGTCGTGCTCGCAATCCTCGGTATCCTTATCGCACTGGCAGTGCCGCGGTACCTCGGCGCGCGCAAGAGCGCACTGGTCGCTGAGGGTGACAACGCGCTCCAGGAGATCAAGACCTTGTCCTGGGCGTACTACCAGCAGTACAGCACGTTTGCGACCCTGGACACCGGGTTCCCGGGCGTGATCGGGTTCCAGCCGCCGGGCACGAGCTGCTGGACGTTCTCAATCCCGTCCGCGACGGGGACACTCGTGACGATGCGGGCGACAGGCAACACCACCGGTCGGGTGCAGTGTAATATCCTGACAGGTGTCGAACAGGTCAACGTGACCCTGGACAACACCGGCGCGTCGACACGCGCGACCTCCGGTCTCTAAGGCTATAGCAACTCGTGTGGAACTGGGCGGCCCGCCAAACGGCGGGCCGCTCGTCTTTTCGGAGTAGACGCTTGGGAGTAGACGATGAGTTCCATAGCAAGACGTGGCCCGGGCAGTTTCGTCGCCCGGGCCCGTTTGTTGAAGTTGAAATGGAAACGGCTACGAAGCGGCTAGCTGATCGGTCGGACCTTTGTTGCCTGCGGGCCCTTCTGACCCTGCGTCTGGGTGTATTCGACCTTCTGCCCCTCGACCAGGGACTTGTAGCCTTCACCTTCGATTCCGCTGAAGTGCACGAACAGGTCCTTCGAGCCATCCTCCGGCGTAATAAAGCCGTACCCCTTCTCGCTGCTGAACCACTTCACTGTTCCTGTTGCCATTATCCCTGCCACCTTTGCTTGGAAGCTACCGCAACTCGTTCTGCGACGCAGGGCCATTGTCTCACCGATTGCCCGCGGGGGCAATAAGGCAGGCCCCACCGGTCCGGGTGTGGTGTTATCCTACGAGGGCATGCGCCTGACCGCCGCTCTGGCCCCACTCCTCCTCGTCGTCACGATCCTGAGTCTCTCTGCGCCCGCCGCCCGCGCCGAGATTCCGTCGTCCGGTCGACTGCCGCGGCGAGCGCTATGGATCGAAACGTCGGCCAACCTCCGGGCGCTGTCCACCCGCGAAGGGATACGCGCTCTTGTCACCCGCGCCCGCGCCGCAGGGTTCGACACGCTGATCCCGGAGGCCAAGAACGCGTGGGGATTCGTGATCTACGAATCGGCGTTTGCGCCGCACATCCGGACTTCGCCGGTCGCCCGTCCGGGGTATCCGCCGCCGGTCGGGTGGTACCCGAAGGACTTTGACGCGCTGCAGGTGCTCATCGACGAAGCGCACGCCGCCGATCTGCGCGTTCATGCATCGGTCAACGCCTTCGGTGAGGGGCTGCGGCTGACTCCGACGCAACCACTCGTCGGTCTCATCGAGCGCCGGCCCGAGTGGGAGAGCATCCACCTGCGGTCGGGTCCGGGCGGGCAGCCGGTCTTTGTCCGATCATCCAACGCGACGATGATCGCGTTCGTCAACCCATCGCACCCGGAGGCGCAGCTGTACGAGCTGGGTGTGTTGTGGGAGATCGTCTCCCGCTACGACGTTGACGGCGTGATCCTCGACCGGGCCCGGTATCCCGGGGTGGACGCCGACTTCTCCGATCTCAGCCGGGCGCAGTTCGAGGCCCGTCTCGGTCGCCCGGTGGCGCAATGGCCGCAGGACGTGCTGCAAACCGCGACCGGGGCGTTGCGCCCGGGTCCGCTCTTCGCCCGCTGGGTGGCCTGGCGGGCGTCGGTGATCCAGGGCTACGTCCGCGCCGCCTCTCGTTTGGTGAGGCAGATGCGCCCCGGCGTGGCCGTCGGCATGTACGTCGGAGCATGGTATCCGACGATCTTCGAGGTTGGGCAAAACTGGGCGCGCGCCGAGGCACCGCGCTCGATCCCCGTCTGGAGTGAGGCGTGGGCGGAGGCGAGCCTGCTGCCGGACCTGGACTACGTGATGATTGGTCTGTACTATCGGTCGATCATGCCCTGGGAGGCCGCGGGACGGCGCGCGCCGGCGTGGGCCAGCATCGCAGGCGGGTCGGCACTCGCGCGGCACGTGACCGGAGGATTTCCCGTCATCGGCTCGGTGTGGCTTGATCTGTACAAAGATGATCGGACGCGCGGCCGGCGCGCCCTCCGAAACGCTTCCCGGCTCACCGACGGCCTCATGATCTTTGACCTCTCGGATGTCGATGAGGACGGCTGGTGGGACGCTATCACCTCGAGGCGTGAAGGCGTCCGAGGCGCTCCCATACCAGCAGTGTCAGGACCACGGCAATGATGAAGTCGGGAAGCAGGTACAGAGCGTTGTAGGTGAGCGAGTAGAGAACGACCGGCCCCTTGGCGTACTGGCCGAAGAAGAGGATACCCGAGAGGACGTGCGCGCCATACCGCGCCAGTGAGGCCATCAGCACTCCAAACGCCGGGGTCTTGGGGAAGAAGCCGGCGAGACCCAGCAGGCCAAACGCGACGGGATAGTCAAGGATCACCTGAGCAGGATAGTAGAAGTTCTTCCCGCCACTGAGGATCCAGCCTTCAAGAATGCCGTAGACCGCGCCGGCCACAGAGCCCGCCACCGGTCCCCGCCGCAGCGCCAGGATGAAGAGCGGCACCATGGTCCCAAGCGTGATCGAGCCGCCCTGTGGCATTTGCCATAGCTTGACCAGGTGTAGCGCTCCGGCCAGGGCGATGCTGACTCCAGCCTCGGCGATGAACCTGGTATCCCATGTGCGTGGTCGGCCTGCCATGCGCACATCCTTCGACAGAGGTCATTGGATTCCCACGCACCTGGGGGAGGAGATGCGGAGCGAAGCGATAACCTACGCAGCAGTCCCGCACGCGAGGAGGCGAGATGCCACCGCACCGCCACGCGTATCGCCCCGTCGTCATGGGGAAGCGAGGAGTCGTGACATCGGCCCATCCGCTGGCCTCGATGGCCGGTGCGCAGATCCTGTTGGAAGGCGGCAACGCGGTTGACGCCGCCGTCGCGGTTGCCAGCACGCTGAACGTCGTCGAGCCCTTCATGTCCGGCATCGGCGGGGTCGGGATCATGGTGTTGGCGACCGGCGGCGAGCGACACATCCTCAACTTCGTCGGGCGTGTGCCGCAGGCGACCGATCTTGACCGGGCGACGAAGGCCGACCTCGAAGGGGGCCCGAGGGCCTGTTTGACGCCGGGCAACCTCGGCGGATGGCTGGCGGCCCACGAGCGCTTCGGCACGATGCCCCGGCCGGCCGTCTTCGCGCCCGCGATCCGTCTGGCGACCGACGGGTTCCCGCTGACGTGGAAGAACTGTGAGTTCTTCGAGAAAGCGCGCGCGACGCTCGCCCGGTCGGCTGAAGCGCAGCGAGTCTATCTCGGCAGCGACCCGCGGCCGGGCCGAGTGCTCGTGCAGAAGGACCTCGGCGGGATATTTCGGCAGGTGGCGGAGGGCGGCGCGGATGTCGTCTATCGCGGCGCCGTGGGCCGCGCGATCTGCCGGGCGGTTCGTGACGCCGGCGGGTGGCTCTCGGAAGACGATCTGGCCGCGTTCGCCCCTGAGTGGCTGGCGCCGATTGCAATGCCGTACAAGACCGTTGAGGTCCTCACCGTCCCTCCGCCGTTTGTCGCGTTTCAAGCACTGCAAACCCTGGGGATCTTGGAAGGGTTTGGTCTGGCCGAATGGGGGCACAATTCCGCCGAGCATCTTCACCACTTCATCGAGGCGGTGAAACTCGCCACTGCCGATCGCCTGGCGTATGGCTACGCGGCGGAGATTCCGGTCGCCGCCCTGACCTCGAGGGCGTATGCGACGTCGCAACGCGCCCGCATCGATCCGCGCCGGGCCGGGGTCAGCGAAGGCGAGCGGTACAATCCTCAACGCCTGCCCGGTCAGATCGAGCCGGGTCATCCGGTCGAGTTTGCACGCGAGCACACGACGCACTTCGCGTGCGCGGACGCCGGCGGCAACATCGTGACCGTGACGCAGACCCTGGGCGCGCCGTTTGGGTCGGGGTTCGCGGTGCCGGGCACCGGCATCGTGCTGAACAACCTGTTGCAGTGGCAAGATCTCGATACCGAGAGTCCCAACCGCCTGCGCCCAGGCCGCAGGGTCGGCACCAATATGACGCCGATGCAGATCTTCCGCGACGGCCGGTTCTTCATGTCGATCGGCACGCCCGGATCGTACGGCATTTTGCAGACCACCCCGCAGATGTTGCTGAACGTCCTGGAGTTCGGCATGAACATCCAGGAGGCGATCGAGGCGCCCCGAGTGCGTGTCTACCGTGACCGCCTGGTCGACGCCGAGAGCCGCATTGTCGAGGACGTGCGCGATAACTTAGCGCGCCGCGGGCACCAGGTCAACGTCATCGATGACTGGTCGTGGGTCGTCGGCGGCGGTCAGGGGATCACGCGCGACCCGGAGTCCGGCGCGTTGCAGGGTGGCGCGGATCCGCGCCGCGACGGG
>CBRGMJ010000036.1:0-8325 GCA_967797525.1 uncultured bacterium
CGCATAGAAGGCGCCCCCAAAGCCAATGTCGCAGCGCACCTCACCGATGCCGGGCACGTCGACGGGTTGATCGAGGGCGACGACGAATGACGGTACGTTTTCAAAGGCGACGCTGGCCACCCGGCCGTCCCGGACCCGTGCCCGGGCGGTCACGCGGCCCGCGGGCGTATCCAGATGGACAGTCGTCACGGGCGCGAGCACCGGCACCGCCCCGGTCTCGACCAGCACCGTGACCAGCCCGATGACCCCGTGCCCGCACATCGTGCTGAATCCTTCGTTGTGCAAGAACAGCACGCCGAAATCGCCGTCGGGCGTCGTGGGATTGGTGATGATGCACGCGTACATGTCGGCGTGCCCGCGCGGCTCGAAGATCAAGAGGCGCCGCAGGTGATCCAGGTGCGCGATCGCGTGACGCCGCTTGGCCGAGATCGTGTCGCCTGGGATCGGGGGCAGCCCGCCGGTGATGACCCGCAGCGGCTCGCCGGCCGCGTGGGCATCGATAGCGGTGATGACCGGCCAGCCGTCCGGGGGCGTCCATTGGCGCAGCGCGTCGGGTGCCGTCACCGCGGCCTCCTATTTCTCGCTCTCCGTGAGACCCTTGACGAACCAGCGCTGCATCAGCATGACCACGGCCACCGGCGGCACCATCGCCATGACCACCGTCGCCATGATGAGCTGCCAGTCGGTCTGCGCATCACCGGTGCCGATCATCTTGGTAATGCCGATGACGATGGTGTTCAACTCGCTTTTGGTGGTGATGAGCAGCGGCCAGAGGTACTGGTTCCAGCCATAGATGAATAGGATAACGAACAGCGCGGCGATGGTCGAGCTCGACAGCGGCACCAGGATGCTCCAGAAGAACCGCATGGGCCCGGCGCCGTCGATCTTGGCCGCGTCCACCATCTCGTCGGGCACCGTCAAGAAGAACTGCCGGAAGATCAGCGTGGCCGTCGCAGACGCGATGAGGGGGATCGTCAGGCCGGGGAAGGTGTTGATCAGGTGGAGATCTGAGACGACTTTGTAGGTTGGGATGATCCGGACCTCGACCGGCAACATGAGCGTCAGGAAGATCATCCAGAAGAAGAACATCCGCAGCGGGAACACGAAGAAACCCACCGCAAAGGCCGAGAGGATCGAGATGGCAATCTTGCCCGTGGCAATAGTGACGGCCATGACCAGGCTATTCAGCATCATGCGTTGGACGGGTTCGCCTCGTACTCGCTCCCCCTCGCCAGACGTCCACGCCCGCGTGTAGTTCTCAACGGCGTGCGGGCCCGGCACGAGCGGCAGTTGCCCTCGGGCGATTGTGCCTACGTCGTGGGTCGAACCGATGATCGCCATGTAGACTGGGAAGACAAACGTCGCGACACCCGCGAGCAGGATAAGGTGGGCCAGCCAGTGCGTCCGGCGGAGCGCGCCCATCAATAGTGCACCCGCCGCTCGACGTAACGGAACTGGATCGCGGTCAGCGTGATCACGACCAGCAACAGAATCACCGACTGCGCCGAGGAGCCGCCCAGGTCGAGGTTGACGACGCCATCCACCCAGAGCTTGTAGATCAGCGTCTCGGTGGCCTTACTCGGTCCGCCGCGTGTGAGCGCGTGGATGACGCCAAAGGTGTCAAAAAACGCGTAGATGACGTTGACCACGAGCAAGAAGAATGTCGTCGGCGAGAGAAGCGGGAACACGATCTTCCAAAAGCGCTGACGTCCTCCGGCTCCATCGACAGATGCGGCCTCGAGAACAGATTTTGGGATCGACTGCAGCCCCGCCAGGAAGAAGATGAAGTTGTAGCTCACCTGCTTCCAGGAGGCCGCCAGGATGACCAGGATCACCGCGTGTAGGCCGTTCAGCGAGAAGTCCCAGTGCACCCCCCGGGCGACGAGAAAGCGCCCCAAGGTACCGATCGCCGGATGGAACACGAACAGCCAGAGCGACGCGGCGACCGCCGGGGCCACGGCGTACGGCCACATGAGCAACATCTTGTAGATCGCGGCGCCCCGGATCTGTTGGTCGGCCGTGACCGCCAGCAGCAGACCGGACAACAAGGCCAGACCGATGACGGAACCCGAAAAAATGACCGTGATCCCAATGGCACCCCGGTAGGCTGGGTCGGCAAGGACGGTGGCGAAGTTTTCGAGCCAGACAAACTGCGTCCGCAGGCCGAACGGATCCTGCCTGAGCAGCGACTGGTAGATCGCCTGCCCTGCCGGCCAGAAGAAGAATACCAGCGTGATCGCCAGCTGTGGGGCCACCAGCACGTACGGCAGGAGCTTGTTGTCGAATCCGGATCGCCGTGTCATACGATCAGCCCGGCCCCGCGCGATTGTGCTGGTCGGGGGACCGGGCTCACGTCTGCGACAAGGTCAGACCGTGCTTACGGCGACACGGCCGTCTTTTCGAACCTGCGAAGGATGTCGTTCCCTCGCTTGACGGCGGCGTCCATCGCCTGTTTGGCTGTCTGCTGGCCCTGGAAGGCCTTCTCCCACTCTTCGTAGATCACGGTCCGGATCTCGGGCATGTTGCCCAGACGCAGCCCCTTTGAGTTCTTGCTCGGCAGCGTCCGCGTCAACTGCTTGTACGGGATGTCCGTGCCGGGATTCTGATCGTAGTACCCCATGGACTGCACCTGTTGGATCGCCGGGAAGGTGATCGGCAGGAATCCGGTCTCGATGTGCCATTTGGCCACGACCTCGGGCCGGCCGAGGTACCTGAAGAACTCCGCGACTGCTTTGTACTCTTCTTTGGTCCGCCGCGGCGAGGTCATGACCCAAAACGACGCGCCGCCGATGATCGAGTTCTTTGGCGCGCCCTTCACGTCTTCATAGTAGGGCAGGTAGGCCGTGCCCCATTGGAACCGGGCTTCACGGACGACTCGCCCGCGCAGCCCCGATGATCCGTGGATGATCGCGCACTCGCCCGAGGGGAACAACGCGTCACCCGCGGCGTCCCGACCGCCGTACTTGAAGCTCCCTTCTTTCAGCATGTCGATGAACAGCTGCACGTGCCGGACGTGCAGGTCGCTGTTGATCGTCATCTCGGTGTCGAAGCCTTCGAACCCGTTGCCCTTCGTGGCGAGCGGCACGTCGTGGATCGCGCTGAAGTTCTCGACCTGCGTCCAGGTCGGCCAGGCAAACGTGAAGCCACACGGTGCGGCGTTGGCCTGACGGATCTTCTGCGCCGCGGCGCGTGTTTCGGCCCAGGTCTTCGGCGGAGTGTCCGGGTTCAGACCGGCCCGCCGAAAAGCATCTTTGTTCCAGAACATCACCGTCGTGCTGCTGTTGAACGGCATCGAGATCATCTTGCCATCGGCCGAGCTATAGTAGCCGCGCACCGCCGGCAGATAGATGCTCGGGTCGAACGGCGTGCCGGTCTCCTTCATCAGTTCGTGGACCGGTTTGATGGCCCCCTTGGCGGCCATCATCGTGGCGGTCCCCACCTCGAACATCTGGACAACGTGCGGGGCGTTGCCGGCGCGGAAGGCCGCGATCGCCGCGACCATCGTTTCGGGGTAGGAGCCTTTGTACGCGGCGTTGACGCGGTACTGCGTCTGCGAGTTGTTGAACTCGGTCGCAAACCCCTCGAGGATGCCACCACCAGGCTGGCCGAGTCCGTGCCAAAACTCGATGGTAACACGCTGCCCCTGGCCCGTCGCGGGTTGCGACACCACGGCGGCGCCGGCGACGGTCAATACGACGGCGACCAAACCGGCGAGCCATCGACCCTGCATATGGTCTACACCTCCTGAGTTGAGCCCTGCCTCATTCTACGGCCGGGCAGGTCTCACCCCCCAGCCTACGGAACCGGCGACGCGGTTCACATCGGGCAATGACCCGATTTCGACGCCGCGGGCACCGCGGGGTTGACACATTTAGTACCATATGGTACTAATGTGCCGCGCGCAATTATGGGTAGTGGAGGGATGCGCCACCTTACGTGGTCGTCCGGGGAACGCGCGAGAACCTAGGGTTTCTCCTGGCGAAAGCCAGCCAGCGGTGGAACGAACGCCTGGCCGAGGCGTTCGCAAGAGCGGGGTACGGCGAGATCAGTCCATCCTACGGCTCGATCCTGCTCCCACTGTTCGAAGAGGACGGCCTGCGGATCGGTGATCTCGGGCGCCGGGCGCGCCTCAGCAAACAGGCGATGACGACGATGGTCAAGGTGATGGAGCGGAAAGGGCTGATTGTGCGCCGGCAGGATCCCGAGGACGCGCGGGCCGTGCGGATCAGTCTGACGCCGCGCACCCGCCGGTTTCGAGCGACGGCGGAACGCGTTCTAGAAGAGGTGGCCCGCCGCGTTAACAGCCGCCTCTCGCCCGCTCAGGTCGCGCGGTTGACCCGGGACCTGAAGACGTTGATCGATCTCTGAGGAGGGAACATGATGCGATCCGACACACAATCCGTGACCATTGAGGCGCACGCGGGGCAGGTGTTCGAATTCCTGGCGGATCCTGAAAACTTGCCGCGTTGGGCCGTGGGGTTCTGCCGGTCGATCCGGCGCGACGGCGAGCACTGGATCGTGCAGACGGCCCAGGGGGACGTGGGGATTCGCTACGTGACCGATCCGACCATCGGTGTGATCGATTTTTGCATATCGCCCGCGCCGGGCGCGGAGTTCGTAGCCCACTCCCGTGTCGTCCCCAACGGCGACAGTGCGGAGTACATCTTCACGCAGTTCCAGGTACCGGGGATGCCAGACCACGTGTTCGAGGCAAACGTGGCCGCGCTCAAGGAAGAACTGGTCGTCCTGAAGGCGCTCCTGCGCGCGCGGGCGGTCTGCCGGGCGTAGACACGGCCTGAAGCATCGCCTCCCCCGGGTACGGCTTCAGAGATAGCGGTCGATGAAGAGGTGCGCGTAGAAGTCCGGCCAGCTTGAGTCTGCCGCTTTGGCGGCGTGCTCCTTCTCAACCGACACGAGAAAGTAGACTAGTTCGCTCCTGGTCAGGGTCTTGCCAACGAGGCGTGCTATCCGCTCGTGCAGATGCTCCGCGTACCACAATGGCCATTCCGGATCCTCACCGTCGGTCCGAATGAAGGCCTGATGGTGCGCCGTACCGGTCTCGCGGAAGAGGTCGGCGAGGCGACCGGCCAAACCAGGCGCGGACCCGGGGGTCACGACGACCGGTAAAACTCGGTCAGCGCGTCGGCGACCGCGCGGACGATCGCCTGCAGGAAAGCCTGGCCCCGTTCGGCGGTAGCCCGGTCTGGACTGTCGGTAAATCCGTTCATGCTCTGCCAGGAGCCGTGGTGCTCCCCACGGTACGGGCGGGCGCTATCGCGTGGGTCGGACCCGGTCGCCCCTTCCCGGTGTGGCAGCGGGTGCCGTATGAGGTCAGGTCTCAACACCAGCGACATCGACGTCTCGAAGAATCCCGCATGCCCCGCCAGCCGCCCCTGTGTATGTGCGTCCGCGGCGATCAACGCGTCCCAGGCGATCCGCCAGTACGACCCCGCTGCAAGATGGGCGGGATGTTTCAGCGCCACGTCTCGGGCGACTAGCTCAGCGAGTTCGTGATTGCCGCCGTGACCGTTGAGGAGAAAGATGCGGCGAAATCCGCCGATGATCAGCGACTCGACGAGATCCGAAACGACGCGGTAGTAGGTTTCGGTGGCGATAGACATCGTGCCGCCGAACGGCAGGTGATGGGCCGATGATCCAAACGGGAGAGTCGGGGCCACCACAATTGGGATCCGCCCGGAGGCCTCGGCCGCCGCGGCTCGCGCGATGTGATCGACGGCGAAGAAGTCGGTGCCCACCGGGAGATGGGGCCCGTGCTGTTCGGTCGCCCCGATGGGAAAGACGACCAGGGTCTCGGGCGCCACGGCCCGCGCCTCTTCTCGGGTCAATTCATTCAACATCAGCCGTGAGACCATTGGGTCGCTCACCTCTACCTTGCCACGACGTAAAATATACCTGGACGGGTGCCGGATGGGCCTGCCAGGAGGACAGTCAATGATCCCGCAGATTTCAGGGATTCACCATGTCACCGCCATCGCCGGCGATCCGCAACACAATGTGGATTTCTACGCCGGGACCCTCGGGCTGCGATTGGTGAAGCTCACCGTCAACTTCGACGATCCCGGCACCTATCACCTGTACTACGGCGACGGTCTGGGCCGCCCCGGTACCATCATGACGTTCTTTCCATGGCCCGGCGCACCCCACGGGACGGTCGGGCTCGGGCAAGTAGGCGTCACGGCATTCTCGGTTCCCCTGGAGTCGCTGGGTTTCTGGCGGCAGCGGCTCGAGGCGCACGGGGTCGAGACCCGTGGACCCGCGGGACGCTTCGGCGAGCAAGTGCTCGAGTTCGACGATTCCGATGGGTTGCCGTTGGAACTCGTCGCCAGCGGCTCCGATGCGCGTCCCGGATGGGACGCAGGTCCCGTTAAGGCGGAATATGCGATCAAGGGGTTTCACAGTGTGGCGTTGGCCGAGCGACCGCCCCGGGACGCCAGCGAGCGCACGCTGGCGTTGTTGGGAGTTTCGATGGATTTCCGCCTGGTGGCCGAGAGCGGGGATCGCCTTCGGTATGCCATGGGCGATGGGAGCCCGGGCGCGCTCGTCGACGTGCTTTTGGCCGCCATTCCGCAGGGACGCAGTGCGGCCGGTACCGTGCACCATGTCGCGTGGCGGACACCGGATGACGCGCATCAGGCGGCCTGGCGTGAGCGAATTGCCGCTGCCGGTCTCGACATCACGCCGGTCCGCGACCGGCAGTACTTCCGGTCGGTGTATTTCCGCGAACCAGGCGGCGTGCTCTTCGAGATCGCGACCGATCCACCGGGATTCGCGACCGACGAATCCCCCGAGCATCTTGGCGAGCGCTTGCGGCTCCCGCCGTGGCTGGAGCCGAAGCGCGACACCATCGAGCGGTCGCTACCGCCACTGCGACTGCCCCAGGCGGCGCGCCGGGATTAGCGCGGAGCAGGATCGCCCGCGAAACCCCTTGAACCAATCAATATGGTCTCACTATAATCAACATAAACCAAGTCAAATCCAGATATTCTTTGGGTCTTACCCGGAGGCGCTGAGATGAGCGTGGAGTACAAGCGAGGCCTGGAGGACATTATCGCCGCCACGTCATCGATCTGTACAGTTGATGGCGCGGCTGGGAAGTTGCGCTACCGCGGCTACGATGTCGACGATCTCGCGCAGCGCTCTTCGTTTGAAGAAGTGACGTCCTTGCTGTGGTTCGGCGACCTCCCGAAGAAGACGGATCTGGACCGTTTCAGTCGGGAGCTGGCCGGGAGCCGTGCACTGCCGGCGCCTGTATTGGACGCGATGCAGGCCTATCCGCGAAAGGTGCACCCGCTCGAGGCCATTCGGACAGCCGTGTCGTTCCACGCGATGTACGATCCCGACGCGCACGACAATTCGGCCGACGCCAATCTGCGAAAGAGCGTGCGGCTCACCGCGCAGATGGCCACCTTTGTCGCCGCCTGGCGGAGGATCCGCGAAGGCAAGCCCCTCGTAGCGCCGGATGCCGGACATTCGCACGCGTGGAACTTCCTCTACGTGAACTCGGGGCAGGCGCCCGACGCGCTGAGTGAGGAAGCCATGAACAAAGTGCTCGTGCTCCACGCCGAGCACGAGTTGAACGCCTCGACGTTCGCCGCGCGCGTGGCGGTGGCGACGGTCTCAGATCTGCACTCGGCGCTCGTGGGGGCGCTCGGCGCGCTCAAAGGCCCCCGCCACGGCGGCGCCAACGAAGACGTCCTCCAGATGCTGCAGGAGATCAAGACGCCCGAGCGGGCGGAGTCCTATATCAAGGGCAAACTCGCGGCGTTTGAGAATATGTCGAGGACCGAGCGCGCCGATCCCAAGAACCGCATCCCGGGATTCGGCCACCGCGTGTACAAGGTCGACGACGCGCGCGCGCCGCATTTGCGCGCCATCGGGCGGCGGCTGGCCGAGCGCGCCGGCATGCTGAATGTGGCCGAGACCGCGGAAGCCGTCTACCGCGTCATGCACGCCGAGACGAAGCTGCCCGTCAACGTCGACTTCTTTTCGGCGGTCATCTATCACTCGCTGGGCATCCCCATCGATCTGTGCACGTCGATCTTTGCCGTCAGCCGTATGCCCGGCTGGTGTGCGCACATTATGGAGCAGTACGCGGACAACCGGCTGATCCGTCCACGGGCGGAGTACACGGGCGTGGGCCCGCGGCCATTCGTGCCGATCGAGGCGCGCGGCTAAACAACCGCGCGGTGCGCAAGGCGGTCGTTCGCGGAGGCGGAGCCATGGTGATCTGGATTGACCACGATGAGTATCTCACCGCACAGGAGGCATCGCAGATCCTCGGCGTGAAAACGCAGACCCTCTACG
>CBRGMJ010000037.1:0-8175 GCA_967797525.1 uncultured bacterium
TTCGTCGGGGCCGAAACGCCTCCTCCACCACCCTCCATGAAGGAGCGCAGTCGATGAATATCCTCGTGACCGGCGCGTGTGGGCGTATTGGATCGCATGTCGTCCGGCAACTGCTCGCGCGTGGGATCGATGTCGTGGGCATCGACAACGTCGTGCACGCAGGCCACCTGGGCGACCTCAGCCGACGCCTCCCGCTGTGGACCGTGGACGTCCAGGATCTTGCCGGATTGCTGCGCGCGGTCACCGGCGAAAAGGTCCACCGCATCATCCATCTCGCGGCGGCCATCGGTGATCAGTACGACACGCAGCCTTGGGGATCGTACCAGGTCAACTTGGGCGGCACCCTCAACGTGCTCGAGGCCGCCCGTCTTGCCGCCGTCGAGCGTGTCGTTGCGGCCAGTACGCACAACATCTACCCCAGGGCGTATGGCGTGTATGGCCCGCCAGAGTGGCGCCCGATCTCGGAGGATCATCCCCCGGATCCCAGGCGGCCATACGCCGTCATGAAACTCGCCGGCGAGTACATGGGTCGGATCTATGCGGAGCGGATGAACGTCGACTTCGCCGCGGTGCGTTTTGCCAGCTACTACGGCGCCGAGCGCGCGATCCGGCGAGGGAACAAGTTCCCGGACCTGTTGAACCGATTCATCCTCGACGCCGTCGAAGGTGTGCCGACCGTCGTGGACCGCGGGGGCGACCAGGTCTTCGATCCCGTCTATATCAAGGACTGCGCCCACGGTGTGATCTGCGCGACGCTCGCCCCCGGACCTCGCGAAGGTCGTGTGTACAACATCGGCGGGGGGCAGCCCGTCTCGCTCCGCGCCGCCGCCGACGCCGTGCGGCGGGTGCTGCCGTCGGCGCGCATCCAGGTTGGCCCAGGCGTAGACGGTGCGCCCGGCGGGCAGGCTCACCATCCGCCGCTCGACATCACCCGCGCTAAGACGGAGATCGGGTACGTGCCTCAATTCACGCTCGAACAGGGCATCGCCGACTGTGCCCGTGAACTGGCAGCCATGATTGAGACGAGATCAACCCCCTGAAGCCGAGCGGAAGAATCCCTCGATCTGATCGACGACGTAATCCACCTCGGTCTCGCCGATCCCTGGATGGGCCGGCAGCGAGAGCGACTCGTCGCACAGCGTCTCGGTGATCGGAAAGTCGCCACGCCGATAGGGCACCCGGTCGCGAAACGCGCGGTGGAGATAGGCGGGCGGATAGTAGTGTACGCGCGCGTCGACCCCTTTGGCCGCCAGGTGCCGCCGCACCGCGTCACGGTCGCCCAGCCGGATCACCACGTGCAGGTACACGTGATGCGCGTACGATCGCACCGTCTGTGGACGGACCGGCAGGTCGAGGCCGGCGAGGCGTTGGACATACCGTGCCGCGTTGGCGCGGCGCCGGAGGTTCCAGTCCTCGAGCAGCCCCATCTGAAAGCTTGCGACGGCGGCGACGAATTCGGTCAGCCTGAAGTTATACCCAAGGGTCTGGCTCTCGTAAGAGCCCTGGCGGCCGTGGTACCGGCGGCGGACGACGTCATCGGCCAGACCCGCGTCGCGCGTGACCACCGCGCCGCCCACCCCGCACGCGGAGATCCCCTTGTTGCTGAAGGCAAAGACCGCGAGATCGCCGAGCCCGCCCACCGGTCGCCCGTGGTAGCGGGCTCCAAGCGCGTGCGCCGCATCCTCGATGATCTGAAAGCCGTGCCGCCGGCCGAGGTCAACGAGCGGATCCATGTCGACCGGGTGGCCAAAGGTGTGCTGGACGACGAGCGCGCGCGTCCGCGGCGTCAGTGCCCTTACCACCTGGCCCGTATCGATGTTGCCCGTGTCCTCCTCGACGTCGACCATGACGGGGACCCCGCCGAGCAACAGGACGGCCTCGGGTACGGCGGCGTATGCGTTGGCCGGCATGATGACCTCGTCGCCTGCGCGCAGGGAGCACGCGTGCAGGGCGAGCAGCAGCCCGGAACTCCCGGAGCTGACCGCCACGGCGCGAGGCACCTCGCAGAGGCGGGCGAGCTTCGCTTCCAGCGCCGTGGTGTGCGCCCCGAAGTAGTGCACGCGGCCTTCGACGACGTCCTGGACGTCTCGCAGCTACTCCGCGGGCACCTGATTCGGAAACGTGTACGAGATCTTCACGTCACGACTCCCGACGCGTACATCAGGTGCAGGGGTTTCCAAAGGTGTTTTCGAACCTGACCGTAGTGTCCTCCTGGGAAACACGTCAAGAACGGCTTCGCGCGTCGTCCACATCACGATGGCTTTCCGAGTGGGCCCGGCGCTCCCTCCTCCTCGACTACGAGGATGAGGACCTGCCCAGCCCCGTCCTGAACTCGCATCGGATGGCCGACATCGCCGGCGGGCTCGACGGTGTCGTGAACCTGTCGGCCGGCGGGCAGATTCACCGCCAGCCGCCCGGCTTTGTCGTCGACGCCGTACGCCGTGCCGTGGATGAAGGACGCTTTCACTACCCCGGGGTCCGGGGCGACGCGGATCTGCGCGCGGCGCTGGCCGAGAAGCTGGCGCGCGATAACGGCATCATCGCCGACCCCGCCTCCGACATCCTGCCGACCATCGGCGCGCAACTCCCGATCGACGGGACGCTGCGGATCTTGGTGAACCCCGGTGACGACGTGTTGCTGATCGATCCCGAGTACGCGTCGCTAGAACCGGTCATCAGGCTGTACGGCGGCAACGTGATCCCGGTACCCCTCCACGACACGCCGTCCGGCTGGAGGTTCAATCCCGAGGACCTGCGGCGCCGCATCACCCACCGGACGAAGCTCTTCTGCCTCTCCAACGGCAACAACCCCACTGGGTATCTGTATACGCGCGGCGACCTGGATGCGATCGCCGCTCTGGCCCGCGAGCACGACTTCTTCGTCTTCTCCGATGAAGAGTACGAGAAGCTCGTCTTCGACGGGCGGCCGCATTGCAGCATGGCGGCCGTGCCGGGGATGGCCGAGCGCACCGTGACGGCGTTTTCGTTCTCAAAAGCGTACTGTCTATCGGGGCTGCGCATCGGGTACATGGTGGGCCCGGCGGCGATTATGGACCATATGTACAACGTGATCCGCTTCAGCATTCAGGCAGTCGGGGCGCTGGGGATGCGCGCGGCGCTCGCGACGCTGCGCGGCCCGTCGGAGCCCTGGCTGCGCGAGACCGTGGCCGATCTGCAAGCCGACCGCGACTATGCCGCCGCCCGGCTGAATGCCATGCCCGGCGTGCGGGTCCACCCGCCGGTCGGGTGCTACTTCCTCTATTGCCGCGTCGACGCGGGCGGTCTGCCCTCGTGGAAACTGGCGGAGTACCTGCTGACGGAGGCACGAATCTCGGTCATCAGCGGTCACCAGTTTGGGCGGTCGGGACGATCGTATCTTCGGATCAGTGGGTGTGTGGGACGCCAGCGCCTGCAAGAAGGGCTCGATCGAATGGAGCGGGCGCTGGAGCGGCTTGGAGTGCGAGCGCCGGTATCGCGTACCGAGGGGTCGTGTTGACACCAGTTAGCTAGGAGGCACCGTGGCTGAACAGGAACGAGTGTTGGTGGTGAGCGCCCACGCCGCGGATTTCTGCATCCGCGCGGGCGGGACGTTGTCGCGCTACGTGGCGGCGAAAGCGCCCGTCAGGATCCTGGTCATGAGCCCGGGCGCGCGCGGCGAGTCGAACGAACTGTGGCGCGCCAAGGGCGGTAAGACAACCGAAGCCGAGGTCGCCGCCGTGCGGCACAAAGAGGCCGAGGCTGCCGCCGCCATCCTCGGCGTCGAGGTGGTCTTCTTTGGATTTCCGGACCAGCCCCTGACCTTCGATCGCGACCGCCTGATGGGTCTCGTCAGGCAGCTGCGCCAGTTCAAACCCACGATCATCCTGACGCACCCGCGCAAGGAACCGTACAACCCCGATCACAGCGCCGCGGGTCTCGCCGCTCTGGAGGCCGCCTACTACGCGACGCTCGCCGGGGTCGAACCCGACCTGCCGATCGTGCCGCCGGTCCAGATCCTGGCGTTCGAACCGACGCAGCCGATGGCCGAAGTGACCGAGTTCGTGCCCGACACCTACGTCGACATCACGGACGTCATGGACACCAAGATGCGCGCGGTCGCCGAGTACAAGACCCAGCCGTATCACGTCGACCGCTACCGCGCCCGTGCTGTCGCGCGCGGGACGCAGGCGGCGTATCTCACGGGGAACGCCGGCATCCAGTATGCCGAGGCGTTTCAACGCTATACGCCGTGGATCGGCAGGAGGCTGCCATGAACCTGGTAGATCATTTTGTCCCTGCGCGTCTTCGGGATTTTAGGCCGCGCGACAGCGGTGAGCGGGTCAGGCTGCAGAACCTGGCGCGGGGCCTGAAGGACGTCATCAACCTGAACTCCGGGGATCCGGATCTGACCGCGGCACCCGTCGCCGTCGAAGCGGCGGTCGATGCGCTGCGCGCGGGTAAGACGCACTACGCGCACGGCGGTCTCACGGAGCTGCGCGCGGCGATCGCCCGCAAGTGCGCCTCGGAGAACGGCTATCTCGTCGATCCGGAGACGCAGCTCACCATCACCAACGGCAGCGCCGAGGCCGCGTCGGCGATCTTCCAGACAGTTCTCGAAGCGGGCGATGAGGTCCTGACGACCGATCCCTACTACAGCGGGCATGTCTCGGCGATCACCGCCGCCCGTGGGGTGCCGGTGTTCGTGCCGACGCGGGGCGAGGACTTGTGGGAGCCCGATCCGGCTGAAGTCGAGCGGCGCATCACGCCGCGCACCAAGGCCTTGATCTTCGCCAACCCAGGTAATCCCACGGCGGTGGTCTACCGTCGCGAGACCCTCGAGGCCCTGGTGGACATTGCCAACCGCAGGAACATCCTGATGATTCCGGACGAGTTGTTCGAGCGATACGTCTACGACGGCCGGCGCCACGTGAGCATGGCGTCGCTGCCGGGCGCCCAGGATCGAGTCATCACGGTCAACGGCTTCTCCAAGTCCTACTGCATGACCGGGTGGCGTCTGGGGTGGATCGCCGCGCCGGCGTGGCTGGCCGAGCCGGTCGCGAACATGCGCTACGCGCTGTCGATGGTCGCCGGAACACCGAACCAGTGGGGCGCGATTGCGGCGCTGTCTGACGCCGCGCGCCCCTACTACGACGAGGTGTACCGGACGTACGGCGAGCGTCGGGCGTACTTCTACAACGCGCTCACGCAGATGGGATTACCGCAGCACCCCACGCCGGGCGCGTTTGTCGGGATGGTCGACATCCGCCCGACACGGCGAAACGGGTCAGAGGTGTCCGAACGGTTCCTGCGCGACGCCCGCGTGTTCATCTGGCCCGGCACGGCATTCGGCTCGTGCGGCGAAGGGTACCTGCGCGTCGGTCTGATCAAGCCGCTGGAGGTCTTGAAGGACATAATGCGGCGGATCGAACCGGTGGTCGCCGGTCTGCTCGCCAGCGTCCCCAGCCCTAGGTAGGTGAAGGGATCGGCCATGCACGGTGTCTATCGATTCATCGATGAGCACCGCGATGAGATCCTCGCCGACTTCTTCACGTTTCTGCGCCAGCCCAGCATCTCCGCGCAGAAGATCGGGCTTGACGAGTGCTGCGACTTGCTGATGCGTCTCATGGCCAAAGACGGGTTGCCGGTGCGGAAGATGCCGGTCGAGGGCGGCCCGTCCATTGTCTTTTCGGACATCCGGGCGAAGCGCAGCGCGAAGACGCTGTTATGCTATGCGCACTACGACGTCCAGCCGGTCGAGCCGCTCGATCTCTGGGTGTCGCCGCCGTTTGAACCCACGATCCGCGAGGGGGTTATCTTCGCCCGCGGGGCCACCGATAACAAGTCGGGGGCGCTCGCCTTCTGGAAGGCCGCGCAGGCGTTCAAGGTCGTCCGCGGCGACGTGCCCTGTCACCTCAAGTTCGTCATCGAAGGCGAGGAGGAGATGGGCAGCCCCCACTTCCTCCCCTGGGTCGCGCAGAACGCGGCGATGTTGGCCTGCGACGCATCGACCTGTCTGGACGGGCCGGCCGACCACTCGAACAAACTGCCGGCCATCAAGTTGGGGGTCAAAGCGATCCTCTACGTCGAGTTACGGCTGAGGATGAACGAGAAAGACGTCTGGTCGGGCTACGCCGGCTGGGTACCCAGTCCCGTGTGGCGTATGCACAAGCTGCTGTCGACGATCCTCGATCCCGATACCGGCCGCATCCTCATCGACGGGTGGTACGACGACCTGCTCCCGATCGAGTCCGACGACGAGGAACTGCTGCGTCAATCGTTTCCCAGGTTTGATGAGGCCGAAGCCAAACGCGAGCTCGGCATCACACAGTTTGCCTGGGGCATGGACGCGTGGGAGGCCGTGAAGCGCCGCCACTACGGGCCGACCGCAAACATCTGCGGGATCGTGGCCGGCTACACGGGCGAGGGCGGGAAAACGATCATCCCCAACGAGATCAAGGTCAAGATGGACTTCCGTTGCCCGCCGAATCTCGAACCGGCCCGGCAGTTGGAGAAGCTGCGCGCGCACCTGGCGAAGCACGGGTTCCAGGACGTCGAATTGATCGTGCACACGGCCCGCGCGAACCCGTACAAGACGTCGCCGCGCGAGCCGATTGCTCAGGCCGTCATCCGCGCCGCCGACCAGGTCTTTGGGGGCATGCCGACAGTCTATGGTGTCTCGACGAACGGGCTGATCAAGGTGCACGTCCCGCATCCCGCGGTGCTCGCGGGGTTTGCTGACCCCGACTGCCGGCTACACGCGCCGAATGAGAACATGCCGGTGGACCGGCTCTTCAAGGGGATCAAGTTCGCGGCCACGATCATGGAGGAGTATGCGAAGACGGCCGGGCAGGCCGGACCATGATACTCTCACTCTACACGGGCGTGCTCGGGCTGATCGGCGGTGCGATCGGCGGTGCGCTCCGAGCGTGAGGCGTGGGCGAGCCACAGGCCGAGCACGACGCATGCGAGCCCGATCACGACCATCGCGGACATCGTCTCCCCGAGCAGTAGCGTGCCCAACACGGCCGCCGTCATAGGACTCAGCGCCAGAAACGCCGCCACTCTCGTCGGCGTGGTGTGCTTCAACGCCCACAACCAGAGATAGTACCCGACACCGCTGCTCGCGCCGATGAACACCACCGCAAGCCACCCGGTCACGGTGAAGCGCGGCCACGCTGAAAAGAAGCCTTCGCCGGCGGCGAGCACGGCGAGAAACCCGAGCGACGCGAGCATCGCCAGCGCGCTCACAGCCAGCGTCGGGTACGTCCTGAGATAGGGCCGGTACAGGACGGCGCACGCGGCGCCGCTCAGCGCGCTGCCGAGCACGGCCAGCTCGCCAACCCACTGGTGAGGCGCGGTGCGGCGTTCGAGGGCCTTCTCCCCAAGCGCAAACGCCACACCGACGATCGTGAGCAGGACTCCAAGGGTCTTGGCCGTGCTGAGCCGCTCTCGGCCCAGCACGGCCGCTACAATCATCGTCAGGAGGGGAAACGTGGTGAAGATCAGCGCGGCGCGGACCGAAGACACCGTCTGCAGCCCGTAGTTCAACAGGCCGATCAGGACGCCGAACTGCATGATCCCCAACAACGCAATTGGCAGCAGGTCGCGCCGCTCGAACCGCACGCGTGGCGCGAGCAGCACGAGCGGCAGCAGGAAACCCAGGGCGATCGCATAGCGCAACAGCGCGAGCGACGCAGGCGCCGTTTGCCCGATGACGAAGCGGGTCGCCACGATCGCCGAACCGACCTGGACGCCGGTGACGGCCGCCGCGACCACGGGCAAGACTCGTCTGATCGGGGTCGGCGCGCGCGTCAGAGCGTCAGTTCCCACGTCTCGCTGACCAGATCGTGTCCGAAGCTATGGTGCGACTCCTCGTGCACCAGCCGGAAACCCGCGCGCTCGTAGATCCGCCGGGCCGCGTGCAGGACGCTGTTGGTCCACAGCGTCATCGTTTGATAGCCCGCCTGGCGGGCGAAGCGGAGGCACTCGTGAACCAGACGCGTCCCCAGCCCGAGCCCGCGCGCCTTCGGCTCGACGAGCAGCAAACGCAGTTTGGCGACCGTCTTGGACTTCTTGACGAGAAACACGCAGCCGAGGATCTCGCCGTCCCGCTCGGCGATCCAGCACCGTTCGTGCTTTGGGTCGAAGCGCTCGATGAATGTCTGGACGAAGGGATAACTGCCGCCACGAATCGCG
>CBRGMJ010000038.1:0-8069 GCA_967797525.1 uncultured bacterium
GACATCGTGACAGACCCGCTGGTCCCTGAGAACGGCTACCTGCGGATCCCGCAGGGGCCGGGCTTGGGGATCGAGATCGACGAGGACAAGCTGGACCGATGGGTCGTGGCGGCGTGACGACGAGGTCCGGGCGATTCGTATCACTCGAGGCCTTCCGCGAAACCGTCGCGGCTCTGGGGCTCCCGACAACCGACGATGAGCTTGCGACACTCTGGGAGATGATCGCCGATCTCCACGAGCAGGCGGACGGTCTCCGCCGCTACCTCGAGCAGCGGTTGGGATCGAACCCTCTGAGCGGCTGATGGCCGCAACAGGTGCGTTCCCATTCGCGTCGATTGCCGCCCTCGCGCGACACTTTCGGCGCGGGGACGTCTCGCCGGTCGAGTTGACGCGCACGTACCTGGATCGCATTGCCCGCCTGGATCCGGGGTTGCACGCGTTCCTCACCGTCGCCGCGGACGAGGTGCTGGCCGACGCTCAAGACGCCGAACGCGGTCTCTCGCGCGGTGATAGCCGCCCGCTGCTGGGGATGCCGGTCGCGGTCAAAGATAGCATCGCCACGCGGGGAATCCGCACCACGGCGAACTCGCGTGTTCTCGAAGACTGGGTGCCGGCCCATGACGCCGCGGCGGTCGCGCGGCTCCGGTCGGCCGGGGCGATCGTCATCGGAAAGACGAACCTCAACGAGTTTGGCTGGAGTATCCCGCGTGACGATGATCTCTGCCCGCCCCCGCGGAATCCGTGGAATCCCGCCCTTGCGGCCGTCGGGTCGAGCAGTGGATCGGGCGTGGCGGTCGCGGCCGGCCTCTGCGCTGCGGCGCTGGGCACTGACGGCGGGGGATCGGTGCGCCTGCCGGCGGGGCAAATGGGGCTCGTAGGATTCAAGGCCACCCACGCGCTGGTCAGCCGCACCGGCGTGCTGCACGCCGGGTCAATCGGTGACGTGGGCGCGCTCACGCATACCGTAGAGGATGCCGCGGTGCTCCTCGGAGCACTGGCCGCGTACGATCCGGTCGATCCCGATGCCGTGCCCAGAGACCAGGAGGACTACGCACGCGTCCTTCATGACGGGATCCGTGACGTGCGCATCGGCGTGCCGTGGACCTATATCGATCAGATTCCTGTGGAATCCGAGGTCCGCCGTGCCTTCGAGTCCGCCCTCACCAACCTGGCGGGTCTGGGGGCGCAACTCACGGCCGTCGACCTGCCTGCGCTCGTGCATGCGCGCGCGGCGAACTTTGTCGTGCTGGTTGCCGAGCACTATGCGGCGCACGAACCCCTCCTCGGCGCCAGATGGCCCCGGTATGGGCGAAGCGCCCGATTGTACACGGCCATGGGCGCCTTCCTCTCCGCATCCGACTACCTTCGCGCCAAAGAGGTCGGCCGCCTGATCCGACGGGATGTGGACCACGCGTTGAGAGAAATCGATGCGCTCGCGATGCCGACCTCGCCGGTGGTCACGGCTGAGGCCGCGCGCAAACCCGGAGCGCACAGGCGGGGCCTCAACGCATCGTTCACCGCGCCGTTCAACGTGACCGGCCATCCGGCGGTGTCGGTGCCGTGCGGGATGAGCAACGTCGGGCTCCCGATCGGCTTCCAGCTCGTCGGCCGCTGGTTCGATGAGTCCACCCTGTTCCGCATCGCGCATGCCTACGAGCAGGCTACCGCATGGCACGACCTACGGCCGCCCGCCCCGATCGCCCTCGAGGTCTCGCGGTGATGCCGACGGTCACGGATGTGCGGACAATCGTCGGGCGCGTCGCCGCGCGCACCGCGGCATATCCCTGGAAACGCTGGGGATTTGGTGAAGCGGTTGCACTATTGGGATTGGTCGCGGCGTCGCGGGCGACGGGCGAGACACAGCACCGCGATTTCGTCGAGCGGTGGCTCGATGACTGGTGGACATCCCTGGGCCGTGACCTCACGTTCAAAGATCATCTGACGCCCGGAGTGGCGTTACTCCTGCTTGCCCGCGAAGACGATCGGTGGCTGGTTCCGGCTGGTGCGTTGGGCGATCTTTTCACGCGGTTCCCGTCGGTCGGCGGTTTGGCAATCCATCGCCCCGACCTCCACGGTTGGTCTTCACATGTCTGGGTGGATTGTCTGTACACCGATGGCCCGTTCCTGGCTCTTCTTGGACGTCTCACCGGCAACCGCGCGTGGCAGGACCTGGCGTGCGCGCAGGCGCTCGCATACGTCGGCGCGCTTTGGGATGAAGCCACCGGACTCTTCTTTCACGGTTTCGATGCTGCATCGGGCCGGCCCAACGCGATCCGATGGGGCCGCGGCAACGGGTGGGCGCTCCTAGGGTTGATCGATCTGCTGCGGTTCCTCGATCAGGCGCACCCCTCACGCCCGCGGCTGGTCGACGTCGTGCGCGAGCAGATCAACGCGCTCGTCGCGCTGCAGCACGCTAGCGGCCACTGGCACACCGTGCTCGACCACGAAGACGCCTACCTGGAGAGCTCCGTCGCGGCCATGATGGCATGGGCGCTGCCCCAGGCGGTTCACCTGAGGCTCGCGGGGTCCTGGGTCCTCGCCGCCGCTTCGCGGGCCCTTGACGCCGCCCTCGCGTGCACCGACGAGAACGGCAACCTGAAGGGCGTTTCGGAAGCCACGCCGGCAGGGGGTCTCGCCACGTATCTATCCCGATCGACCGGCGTGTTTCCATGGGGTCAGGGACCGCTGCTCCTCGCGTTGGCCGACCACATCGCCCCCGATTGCCTCTGGAAAGGCCTTCCGTGAAGATCGCGGCCGTCGACGCATTCGCGCTGCGCGCGCCCAGCCCTGTGGGTCAGCCATACTGGGGATCGCGCGCCTGGGCGTCTACTCCCAAAGTCACCGACATCGAATCCGCGCCTCCCCCGTGGGAGGAGTATCCTCCCCGCTGGCGGATGCGTGCGTCGTACAGCGACACGATCAACACCGTGATCGTTCGCGTGACGACCGACACGGGGCTGATCGGGTACGGCGAGGCGAAGGCGCCGGTCGCGCCTGAGGCCACGCGCGAGATTGTCCGTCATCTGCTGGCCCCGTGCGTGGTGGGCGCCGATCCACTCGACATCGACGTACTCTGGGAGCGGATGTACAGCACCATGCGGCTGCGCGCGCACCAGAGCGGTTTCCTGCTCGAAGCCATCAGCGGTGTCGATATCGCGCTGTGGGATTTGGCCGGTCATGTCCTCAAGGTGCCGGTGTGTACGTTGCTGGGCGGCCGGTATAGAGACCGTGTGAAAGTCTACGCGTCGGGGCTGCCGGGGTTGACGGCGGCCGGGGATGCCGCCGCGGGCCACGATTTGCAACAGGCCGCGCGTGATCTGGTCGCGCGCGGGTTCCGCGCGGTGAAGCTCGCAATCGGCTTTGGCGTCGAGGCCGACGCGGAGACCGTCCGGCTCGCGCGCGAGGCCGTCGGCGACAGTGTAGGGCTGTTCTGCGACGCGGCGGGCAACTACGACGTCGCACAAGCAGGCCGGCTCGGACACATTCTCGAGCGATTCGGGGTCGGATGGCTGGAGGCACCGGTTCCGCCTGAGCACATCGACGCGCACGCGGTGCTGGCTCGGTCACTCGACCTGCCGATCGCGACGGATCTCCTGAGCACGCGGTATCAGGTGCGCGACTTCCTGGTCCGCGGCGCGCTGGACATCGTGCAGCCCGACGTCTGCCGATCGGGTGGTCTCACAGAGTGCCGGCGTATCGCGCATCTGGCGGATGTCTTCGGCGTCGGGTGCGCGCCGCACGTCAGTATCGGGTCGGCGATCCAGTTCGCGGCGACGGCGCACCTCGCCGCTGCACTGCCGAATCTCGTCATCATGGAGTACTGGATCGGCGACAACCCGCTTGGGAATGCCGTCGTGCGGTCCCCGCTACGGCTGGAAGACGGCATGCTGGTCGTACCGGGCGGGGCCGGTCTGGGGCTCGACATCGATGAAAACGTACTGCTTCGCTACACGACCTGACGCATAGGAGGAATATCGGTGAATCGATTTGCCGGGATCTACCCGATCCTGCAAACGCCGTTCGACGAAGCCGGGGCCATCGATCTCGAGAGCCTGCGCCGCGAGATCGACTTTTGTCTGCGGGCCGGCGCCCACGGTCTGGTCATCCCGGCCAACGCCAGTGAGTTCTTCACCCTCTCCGACGCCGAACGTTTTCAAGTGGCCGAGGCAACGCTGACTGCGACCGGGCGCCGGGTGCCGGTGATCGTCGCCTGCAACGGGGTTTCTATCCAGGCAGCTGTGGCGTTCACTCGTCACGCGATCGCCCACGGCGCGGACGGTATCATGGCCTTGCCGCCATACGTCCGACGACCGAACGAGGCGGGCGTGCACGCGTACTACGAGGCGCTCGCCGCTGCCGCCGACGGCCGCCCGGTCATCGTCCAAAATGCCGATCCCCCGCTGGGGACGCCTCTGTCGATTCCGTCGCTGGTGAGACTCATGGAGCGCGCCCCGGGCATCCGCTACGTCAAGGAAGAAGTCACGCCCGGCGGCCAGCGCCTGAGCGCGCTGATCAAAGCGGCCGGCGACCGCCTGTTCGGCGTGTTCGGCGGGCAGAACGGCCTGTGGCTGATCAACGAACTTGACCGGGGCGCCTGTGGCAACATGCCGGCCTCAGGGCTCGTGGATGTGCATGTGCGAATCTACCATCTCTATCGCGACGGCAAGCGGGATGAAGCGGACGTTCTCAGCCAGCGCCTCCTACCGCTGTTGAACCTCGGAAGCCAGTACGGCGTGGCCTTCGCCAAAGAACTGCTCCATCGCCGGGGCGTGATTCGAACAAAGGTGAGCCGCGACCCTCAGGCCGCGACTCTTGACGAGTACGATCTGGCAGACCTGGAACGATTCTTGGAGCAGGTGAAGCCGGCGCTGACCGCGGTCTGACGAAGCGGCCAGTTCCGGTACCGGCAGGAACCGAATTGCGGCACACAGTATGTATTGTGGCACACCATGGATGGCTCAACGATCGCGGACCGCTCGTCCGCGGATCATTCGACGCGAAGACCCAATCGGGTTCAATCGCTGCGCAGGGCCCTGGCCGTGCTGCGGGCGTTCGATGACGTGCACCCCGAGCTGGGCATCACAGAGATTGCGCGCAAGGTCGGTCTCAGCAAAAGCATCGTGATGCGGCTCGTGGCCACGCTTCGCGACGAGGGCTTTCTCCAGCGCGGCCCCGGGAGCGACAAATATCGGATTGGGCTCGCCGCGTTTGAGATCGGCAACCTGTACTATCTGAGTGCGTCGCTCCGCCGCGAGGCCGAGCCCATGCTGTTGGAACTGGCCGAGCGATTCGGGCACAGCGCCTATCTTGGCACCCTCAGCGGCGACCGGGCCATTTACGTCTCGGTGATGGAAGGCCCCGGGCCGATACGCGTCGGACCGCGGATCGGGAGTTCCGCCCCGGCGCATACCACCGCCGCGGGCAAGGCGCTGCTCGCCTACCAGGGGGCCGAAGAGATGGAGCGATACTTCGCCACCGCCGACCTCACCCCGGAAACGCCGCGCAGCATCACCTCAAAAGCGGCACTGCGGGAAGAACTCGGGGCCGTGCGGGCGCAGGGCTTTGCGGTCAACCGCGGCGAGCACCTCAACGGCGTGGGGTCGATTGGGTCGCCGATTTTCGACCGGCACGGCGGGGCGGTCGCATCGATCAGCGTGTCGTTCCCGATGTACCTGGTCCCCGAGGATCGCTGGCCCGGGATTGCCGCGGCGGTCGTGCGCACAGCGCAGGAGATCTCGCGGCGCCTGGGGACAGGACACACGGACACCATGAGGGAGGCAAAGCGCCATGGAACTGCTTCGAACGCTTGAGCAGAAGGTCGATCCGGCCCACGCCGCCGTTGTCACGGTCGACGTGCAAAACGACTTCTTCCACAACGACGGGTACCTCGGCAAGCTTGGGGCACCTATGACGTTGGTCCAGGAGATGGCGCCACGGCTCAACCAACTCCTCAACGCGGCGCGGCAGCGCGGTGTCCGGGTGCTCCACGTCATCTCCTGGCATGATGAGCAGTACGCCTCGCCGGTCGTCACCGAGCAAAAGCTGCGCCACGGGCATCGGATGGAGCTCAACGGCCGCCAATTGAAGGATGCCCCGTATTGCCTCCGCGGCACCTGGGGCGCCGACTTCTACGGGATCGACGCGCGGCCGGGTGAAGAGATCGTCATCAAACATCGCTACGGGTCATTTACGGGGACCAATCTGGACCTGATTCTCCGCAGTCAGGGGATTCAGACCGTCATTCTCACAGGCGCGGCGACCAACGTGTGCGTCGAATCCACCGCGCGCGAAGTCTACATGCACGACTACTATCTCGTCTTCGTCAACGACTGCACCGCCACCATGTCTCAAGAGGCCCACGACTACACCCTGAAGATGATTGATTCCTACTTCGGTCAGGTGGCGGGCTCCGACGACATCATGAAGGCCTGGGGTGTGACCGCGGTGCCGGCGCAAGCCGGCATGCGTGCAGCGCGGTAACCGGGTCGCATGGCAGAGTTTCTCAGTCAGGTGATCTTTGGCCTGGCCATCGGGTCGATTTACAGCCTGATCGCCATCGGGTTCAGCATGATCTTCCGGGCCACGGGTCTGCTGCACTTTGCCCATCCTGACCTGATGATGGTCGGTGCGATGATCGGGCACACGGTGGCCACACGCACCCACGCGCCGCTCCTGGGTGTATTCATCGTGGCCGGGGCCGGCGTGGCCATTCTTTCGGCCGTGATCGATCGCATTGGTTTCCGCCCCATGCGCCGCAAAGGCGCGCTGGTCAACCTCATCATCGCCACCATCGGCTGGAGCATTGTCCTGGTCAACCTGGCGATCTTCATCTGGGGGATCGAGCCGCTGGCGTACCCCCAGCAATACCTCCCGCGGGGCCGGCAGATCGGCGGCTTGGTGATCGTGCCGCAAAACCTCGTGATGCTGGGCGTGGGCGCCGTGGTCATGGTGGCGCTGCAGGCCTTCTTCACACGATCGCGGATCGGCCAGGCGATGCGCGCGACGGCCGAAAACCCGGTCGCCGCGCAGTTGATGGGCATCCGGGTCGACCGGATGATGTCCCTCACGTTCCTCGTGAGCGGCTTCCTCGCGGGCGGGGCGGGCGTCCTGATCGCCACGATCGTCTATGCGAACTTCGACCTAGGGCTGATCGGCATCAAGAGCTTTGCCGCTGCCGTCCTTGGAGGCTTCGGTCAGATCGGCGGCGCGATGGCCGGAGGGCTGGTCCTGGGACTCATCGAGGCTTTGGGCGCATTCTATATCTCCTCGGCGTTCAAGGATCTGATTGCGTACACCCTGCTCATCCTCGTCTTGCTCCTGCGGCCAACGGGTCTGTTCGGCAGCGGGCGGGGCCGGCCCGACGCATGACGGTCTCCTGGCTCCAACCCTTCTGGACGCCTGCCCGGCTCGCGGTCATCTTGGCCGCCGCGGCCCTGCCGGTGGTCGTCAGCCATAATCCGTACTATCTGTTCGTCGCGGCGACCATCTTGATCTTCAGCATGCTTGCCGCCGGGTTACAACTCGTGTTGGGGTTCGGCGGCATCCTGCAACTCGGCTATGCGGGGTTCTTCGGCTTGGGCGCATACGCGTCGGCTCTGGTCACCACGCGTTTGGGTTACCCATTCCTCGTGGGGTTTGCGGCGGCCATTGGCGCGGCCACATTGGGCGGCGCCATCATGAGTCCGATCATCCGTCTGCGCGACGTCTACTTTGCGATGGCGTCGTTTGTCTTCGGGCTGATCCTCGAACTCGTCTTTAACCAATGGTCGAGTGTGACGAACGGGCCGATCGGCTTCAGGGGTATCCCGGCACTTGTGATCTTTGGATGGACGATCCGCCAGCCTGAGCACTTTTACTACCTGCTCGTGTGCGTGCTGCTCGCGCAGTACTGGCTCATATTTCGCGTGCTCCAGTCGCCCTTCGGCACGGCCCTCCAGGCGATGCGCGAGCGCGAGGTGGCGTGCCGGACCTCCGGACTCAACACGGCGGCGATCAAAATCAGATTGATCCTCCTCAGCTCAGCCATCGCCGGGGCCGCGGGCAGCCTGCTCGCGCACATGAACGGATTC
>CBRGMJ010000039.1:0-8039 GCA_967797525.1 uncultured bacterium
GCCCGGCTCGAGCAAGATCTGGTCGAAATCTTGCGCTTCTGGGTCGTACGGCGTCAGCACGGGCGCCAGCAGCGACGCGCCCACCAGGATCAGCAGCAGGACGCCGCCGGCCAAAAGTGCCGGATGGAGGCGTGGCCGCGCCGCGGTATCGGCAAGCGCCTGGCGGTCCTGGACCAGCGTGCTCACCGCGGTCTCCTATCCGA
The DNA here is from genome assembly GCA_967797525.1 of uncultured bacterium. GTDB lineage: Bacteria > Sysuimicrobiota > Sysuimicrobiia > Sysuimicrobiales > Humicultoraceae > JBGPNN01. The sequence continues at coordinate 204 of CBRGMJ010000039.1, forward strand.
CGCGCACGCGCGGATCGAGCAGCGGGTAGACGAGGTCTGTGGCCAGGTTGATCAGCATCGCGCCCAACGCAAAAGCCAGCGTCAGCGTCTGGACCACCATGTAGTCTCGGGCGTAGATCGACTCCACCATCCACGACCCCAGACCCGGCAACGCAAAGACCGTCTCGATGACGACGGACCCGCCAATGGCGAAGGACAGGCGCACCCCGACCAGGGTCACGATCGGCAGCAGCGCGGCGCGCAGCACGTGATGAAACAGCACACGCCCCCGGTCGAGCCCCTTGGCACGCGCAAAGTCGACGTACGTGGTGGTCTGCACATCAATCAGCGACGAACGCAGGTTGCGGGTCAAGACGGCGGTGAAGGCCAGGGAGAGCGTGAAGGCAGGGAGGAAGAGGTGCTTGAGGTGCCCCAGTCCTCCTTCGCCGTAGCCAGCGGCCGGAAGCCAGCCGAGCTTCAGCGCGAAGCCAATCAGGAAGAGAATCCCGATCCAGAACGCGGGCGCGGCGAGCGGCACGGTGATCAGGCCGCGCACCAGCGCGTCCGGCCATCGGTCGCGGTTGGTCGCCGCCACAATGGCCAGTGGGACCGCAACGAGCACGGAGAGTAGCAGGCTGTAGAGGACCAGGAAGAGCGTCACGGTCATCCGGCGAGGCATCAGGTCGACGACGGGCGTGCGGTACCGCAGCGATTGTCCGAGGTTCCCCGTCAGCAGGTTGCCCATGTAGACACCGTACTGCTGCCAAAGCGGACGATCCAGGCCCCACTGGCTGTGGAGGGCCCGGATCGCCTCGTCGCTCGCCCGCTCCCCGAGGATGGCGGCTGCCGGATCCCCGGGGAGCAGCTTGACTAGGGAAAAGATGAGCACCGTTACCAGCAGGGCGACGGGCAGGGTCTGCCCGATGCGCCGGATCGCGTAGTTCAGCAGGTGCACGGGCTCACCGTGCGCTTACTACTCGCTTACACTCACATTCTTGAAGATCCACGGCCCCGTGGCCATCTGTACGAAGCCCTTCATCTTCTTGTTGATGGTGATGGTATAGGGCGAGTAATACAGCCAGATGAGGGGGGAGTCCCGCAGCGCCAGGTCCTGGATCTGGTAGTAGATCTGGCGGCGCTTCTCCGGGTTCATCTCGCGCAGCCCGCGCGCGAGCAGGTCGTCCATTGCCTTGGTCTTGTAACCACTGTGATACGACTCGCTCTCCGTGAAGCCCAACTCGTAGGATGCGAGCTGCGACGGGTCGGGGATGTCATTGGTCCACCCGGTGATGTACACCTGGAAATCGTTGGCGCGGTACTTCTTGGTTGCCGCGGCCCGGTCCAGCGGCTCCAGTTCCAAGATGACGCCGATCTTGGCCCACATGGCCTTGAGGGCCACCGCCGTGGGCTGATGCACCGCGTCGTTGGACCGGAACAGCAGTTTCAGGTTGATCGGGGTGGGAATCCCGGATTCCTGGACCAGCTGCTTGGCTTTGGCCAGGTCGAAGGCGAGGCCCTTGGAGCTCTTGTTGAACATCGGCGTCGTCATGGGCAGAAACGTCGTTGCTGGGGTGCAGTACCCGAAGCAGACCGCCTTCACGATCCCGGCGCGGTCGGTCGCATGCGCGAGGGCCTGGCGGAACTTTACGTCGTTCAGGGGAGACACCCGCGTGTTCAGCGACAGGTGCGAGACCTGCGTAGACGGGTTGAGCTGCGCGTCCAGCTTTGGATCTCGCTTGAGCTCTGCCATCCGGGAGAACGGTGGGTAGTCAATCCCATCGACGTCGCCCGACTGCACCGCGATAATCCGGGCGTTGTCGTCTGGAATGTACTTGATGCGCAGTTCCTGCGTCCTGGGGAGTCCCTTCTCATGGTAGTAAGGGTTGGCCCGCATCACGAGTTCCTCGCCCTTCTTCCACTCGACCAGCATGAAGGGCCCCGAACCCAGCGGCTTGTTCGAGAAGTCCTCGGGCTTGGCGTTCTTGAAGACCTTCTCGGGGAAAATGCTGTTCGAGAAGAGCGAGATGTCGGCCAGGAACGGTGCCCACGGCTCCTTGAGGGTGATGACCACCGTGTAGTCGTCCGCGGCCTTGATGTCCTGGACGGCCTCCAGGAAACTCTGCCAGGGCCCTTTGGTATCGCGAGCCCGCTTCAGTGAAAAGACGGCATCACTGGCTTTCACCGGGTCGCCGTTTGAGAACCTCGAGTTTTTCCGGAGGAAGAACGTCCAGGTCTTGCCGTCGGCTGAGTTGGTCCATCGCTCGGCCAGGTCCGGATCGAAGCCGTCGCCCCTCACGTTGACCCGCACGAGCTGCTGGTAGATCTGCATAAAGGCCCAAATGTCGGGGTTCGCGTCCTGGGTCACCGGGTCGAGGTTTTCGGCCGCCCGGTTGACGCCGAACTTGATGACCTTCTTCATGGCCGGACCGGCGGTGGACGGCGCAAGACCCGCCAGCATCAATCCCAGTACGATCGTGAGGGCAAGGACCAGCCGTGCTGTTCGCAAGGACCCCACCTCCTGGTTGTTAGCAAGCGTACCGCGGGTGTTCTGCGTGGCACGAGGTTAGTCCTGTTTGCTAGACTACCTGCGGGGTGGTGAGAAGATGCGAATCACGATTGTTGGCGCCGGTGCGATCGGTGGGACGACCGGCGCGTATCTATCGGCTGCCGGTCACGACGTGCTGTTGGTGGACAACGTGCGTGAGCACGTCGAGGCCATCAACGCCCGGGGATTGCGGGTCTCCGGTATTCGTGGGGATACCGTGTTTCGAGTGCGCGCCTGCCGGCCCGAGGACCTGCAGGGTCCGGTGGGGTTCGCGATCCTGGCAGTGAAGGCCCAGCACACGGAGGGCGCAATCGCGCCCATCGCGCCGCTGGTCGCCGCCGACGGCTTTGTGGTCTCGATGCAAAATGGCCTCAACGAGGAGACGATCGCCCGGCACGTGGGCGCCGAGCGTACCGTCGGGTGCTTTGTCCACTTTGGGGCCGACTACCAGGAGCCCGGGCACATCATGCTGGGCAACGAGCATCCAATCTATGTTGGCGAGCTCAACGGTGACGATACCCCACGCGCGCAATTGATCGCACGGACGCTGAGTTCGGTGATGCCTGTTCACATCACCGATCATATCTGGGACTGGCTGTGGACGAAGATGTGCTATGGATCGCTGTATTTCGCCGGTGCGTTGATCGACGTGCCTCTGCACGAGGTGCTGCGGCGACGCGACTACCGCCCGACGTTTGCGGCGGTCGTGACCGAGGCGGTGCGGGTGGCCCACGGGTTAGGATACCGGCGTCTGGAGCAGATCGGGGGTTTTCGCCCCGGGGCCTTTGCGGACGGCTATACGCCCGAGGCGGACGCCATCTTCGAGGCGATGTCCCAGTGGGACGGCAAGTCGCTCAAGGTCTTTACCGGCATCCAGCGCGATATCATGGTGCGCAAGCGCAAAACCGAAGTGGACCAGCAACCCGCCGTGGTCGTGCAGCGCGCCGACCGGCTCGGGCTCCCGGTGCCGTACCACCGGGCCATGGTCCGCATGATTCACGAGATCGAGGACGGCCGGCGGCCATTGGGGTGGGCGAACCTCGATGAGCTCGCGCAGTGACGCGGGGGAGGCGAGACGAGATGGGGTTTGCGAATCATGTCGTGCTGGTGACCGGCGCCGGTGGGCGCATCGGTGGGGCCATCTGCCGCGAGTTTGCCCGCGCGGGCGCGAAAGTCGCCTGTTGCGACCTCGATCCCGCCAGGGCGGAAACAGCGGCCCGCGCGATCACAGGGGGCGGGGGCACGGCGCAGGCCGTCCCCGGCGACGTCGGCGATGAGAGACACGTCAAGAGGATCGTGGAGGACACGACCCGCAGTCTCGGCCCGATCGACGTGCTGGTCAACTGCGCGGGCGTCTTCCCCAACTGCCCCGTGGTCGAGATGGACACCGCCGAGTGGGACCGCGTGTTTGCCACCAACGTGCGGGGCCCGATGATGCTGTCGCGCGAGGTTGGTCGCCAGATGCTCGCGCGCGGAGCCCGGGGCAGCATTATCAACATCACCTCGACCGCCGGTGAGTCGGCGCGGACGGGCGGGTCACACTATTGCGGCTCGAAGGCGGCGCTGAACATGCTGACCAACACCATGGCCATCGAGCTGGGACCGACCGGTATCCGGGTCAACTCGGTCGCGCCCGGTCTGGTGATGGACACTGTGATGAGCTGGGAGCATCCACCGGCCGATGAGCACCCACTCGCCTTGCTCAGGGGCATCCCAATCGGCCGCACGGCCCGCGGCGAGGAGATCGCCAACGCCGTGCTCTTTCTCGCGGACAATGAACAGGCGTCCTACGTCAACGGGGCGATCGTCAACGTGACGGGCGGCGGGCACGCGGGCCGGGCGCACCTCCCGCCGAGCCGGCGCCCCCAGCGGAAGGGGTGACCGCGAGACTATCCACGCAGAATCTGTCGCAACTGCTGAGAGGTCGGCGTCGTGATTTGATCGGCTCCGGCCGCCAGCACCGTCGACAGGGTGCGCCCAATGTCCGGCTCATCCGCGTAGAGCGTCCAGACGTCCACCAGGGCCCCCGGCTTGTGCTCGTGAACGAACTCGATCGGATTGAATCCTCGCGCGATGGTTTGAACCACGAACGCTTTTGGCATGTAGAACTCGCTCACATCCTCCACCAGGCTCAGGCGCCGAGACACCTCACCGGCAGGCGTGTCGATGGGGGCATCGATGTCGAGCCCAATCAAGGCTGCGGGATCGAAGCGGCGCAGGGTCAGCAGTTTCTCGGCGGCCTCGCAGCCAATCACAGTTCGCACGTGCGGGTTCGCTCGGAGAGGCGCGAGGACACCAAGTAGGGCCTTGGCGAGTTCCCCGGACAGTGGCGCCTCTTCCACCAGGTCCACCTGGACCTTGACCGGATCCTGATGCTCCCGCAGCGCGTCGACCGCACCGGCGAGCGTGGCCGGCGGCTCGTGCGCCTCTCGGAGACGTAGGGCCGCGAACCCCGTGCTCGTCATCTGCCGGACCGGTCCGCTCCCCGTGGTCTCGCGCTCGAGGGTCGGGTCGTGGATCAGGACAAACACCTCGTCGCGTGTGAGGCGGACGTCGAACTCAATGGCCTCCGCGCGGTCGGCGAGGACTTGGCGCAGAGCCGAGAGAGAGTTCGGAGGGTGGCGGTGACTGCCGTCGAGCAGCCGGTGGTACTTGAGGAGGACTCGACGACTGTTGTAGATCAGGTGCCCGCGTGCGCGGTCGCTCACAGACCGGTGCGCGTACCGCCCTGATCGAAGAAGTGCACGCGATCGGGTCGGTATCCCAGCCGAACCGCCTGCCCCGGCCCCGGACGGATGCTCTGGTCAACGAGCACTCTGATGTCGGCCGTCCCGAGCCTCACCGTGACCAGATTCTCGCGACCGAGCGCCTCGAGGATGACGGTCCGCGCTGGGATCTCCCCCTCGAGGTTGGCGTCCTCAGGCCGGATGCCGAGCGAGCCCGGCCCTTCGGGGTGTCCGCGCGGGACGGGGATCGGCACATCGCCCATGACGAACAGGCCACTTTCGAACCGGCCGTCGAGCAGGTTCATCGGCGGATGACCGACGAAGCGCGCGACAAACGCGTTGGCCGGCCGCCGGTAGAGGTCGTCGGGCGTCGCGAACTGTTGCAGCTCCCCCGTCGAGAAGACGGCGACGCGATCGGCCATGGCCAGGGCCTCGGCCTGATCATGGGTAACGAGAATACTCGTGACGCCCAGTTCCTGCTGCAGGCGGCGGATCTCGCCGCGGGCCTGTATTCGAATCTGCGCGTCGAGGTTTGACAGCGGCTCGTCCAGCAACAGCACCTGGGGTTCCTTGACCAGGGCCCTCGCGAGGGCGCCCCTCTGCTGCTGGCCGCCCGAGACCTGCGCAGGACGCCGGTCGAGGACGTGTTCGATCCCAAGCAGGGCGGCCGTCTGGGTGACCTTCTGCGTGATCTCGGCGTTGGGCGTGCGCTTCAGCCGTAGCGGAAATGCGACATTCTCGAACAACGTCAGATGAGGATACAGCGCGTAGGATTGGAAGACCATGCCGACGTCGCGGTCACGCGGGTGGAGATGCTCGATACGCCGGTCCCCAAAGTAGATTTCCCCGCCGGTCGGCTGGTAGATCCCTGCGATCATCAACAGCGTCGTCGTCTTTCCGCAGCCGGATGGTCCGAGAAAGGCGACCAACTCGCCCGCCTTCACGTCTAAATCGAGCGTCTTGAGCGCCACGACCTTGCCGAAGGATTTGGAGAGTGCCTTCAGCTGGACGCTGATGCCCTTCATCCCTTGACGCCCCCGCTGTAGATGCTCAACAGGAAGCGCTGGCCGACCAGGAAGAGCACGACAACCGGCAGGGCATAGAAGACGCCGACAGCCGCAAGCATGCCGAAGTCGCTGAACGCCTCGGTCAGGAACGTCTGGAGATACATGGCCATCGTGAAGTTCTGGGACGAGACGATGAAGGTAAACGGCAGGATAAATTCGCCCCATGCGGAGAGCAGGGAAAACGTCCCCAAGGCCAGCAGACCCGGGCGCACCATCGGCAACGCGATCTTGCGGAACAGCGTCCAGCGCGACATCCCGTCGACCAACGCCGCCATCTCCATCTCCCAGGATAGGAAGTCAAAGAACCCCTTCATCAGCCAGATCCCAAGCGGGAGCTCGAGGGTCGCTTTGACCAGAATCACCCCGGGGAGGGTGTCGAAGAGGCCGAGCCGCCGCAGGATATAGAAGATCGCGATCAACAAGCTCACGGCGGGGAACGCGTGGAGCACCAGGACCATCCCCAGATACATCGAGCGCCCGGGAAAGGACATCCGCGAGATCGCATAGGCGGCCATCGATGAGATCAACACGACCATCGACGCGACGACGACGGAGAAGATGACCGAATTCATCACCGCGAGGCGAATCGGCGGCCGCCCACCGACGGCCTCCCAGAGGAAGCGCCAGTTGCTCGGCGCAAACGCGCCCTGCGGGATGAGCCCGTGGACGCGCGCGAAGGAGCCGGTGAGGAAGAGCCACACGACGCCCGAGAGGATCGGCAGGCTAAACGCCACCAGCAAGATGAGCACCAACCGCCAGCGGGGCGGCAGCAGCCCCATTAGTTGACTTCCACTTTCGGTTCGGTCACCAGCGTGCGGAAGTTAAAGATCCGCAGATACACGAACGACACCGTGACGCCGATGACGACCAGGAAAGCGGCCATCGCCGCCCCGAGGCCGAATTGCACGTTGCCGACGTAGTTCGACAACGCCAGTTTGTACGCGTGCAGCGCCCACACCGTGGTGGTGTAAAAGCCCGGACCGCCGTCGGTGAGCAGCAGGATGTATTCGAACGATGTCAGCAGTGAGAGCGTCTGGTAGGCGGTGACGAAGAGAATGGGCCAGCGCAGCATCGGTAACACGACGCGCCGCACCGTCTGCATCGTCGTGGCGCCGTCGACGGCGGCCGCGTAGAAGAGGTCCTGCGAGATCGACTTGATCGCCGAGGAGAAAATGAGCATCCCAAAGGACGCGCCGACCAGACCGTTGGCCAGCACGATGACGCCCCAGGGCCGTCCGCTGATCCAGTTCTGCGAGATACCGGTGATGTCGCTGACCAAGCCGAACGGGGCTTCACGCGTGAGACCATGCCAGATGAGCACGTAGACGACCGGTGGCAGGATGCGTGGCAACAGCCAGATCGCCCGCACCTGGTTGCCCCACCGCTCGTGGATCGACGATGAGAGCAGCGCCAGCGCGAGCCCCATGCCCACGTTGAACAGCAGCGTGAGCGAGACGTACCGCGCGGTATTGCTGAGGATTTTGCCACTTGATTGCAAAATACCAGCAAACCCGAGAGT
>CBRGMJ010000040.1:0-8009 GCA_967797525.1 uncultured bacterium
GGCACAAAAGTCATGGTCTAGCCATTCAGGGCGCCTTCGATCAGGTCGATCGCCGCCGGCGACAGCGTGTCGTCCTCCCCCAGCAGGTTTTCCAGTGTTCCCTCCCGCAGCAGGCGCTCGATAGTATCACCGGTCACAAGTTTGCCGTAGGGCCACGGCTGGAGCGCGGGCGCGAACTCCGCCACAAGACGCTCCATGATGACCCTGACCGCCGACGCACCGCCGGCCGCCTTCGCCTCGATCTCGACCTCATACATGCGCACGATTTTCGGTTCAACGTGGTAGATGACCGCGTCCACGGCCAATTCGGCGAGCGCCGTCCCGCCCGGATCATCGAGCCGTCTCACGCTGCGGGGTTGGCGTTGGGTTTCGCGATCTTGGACGACGTCGAGGCCCAGGGCGCGGATGACGTCAACCGGCGATCCGTCTGCGTCCGGATCTCGCGAAAGCGTCACGCCGGCGTGCCGCAGTGCGTCTACCACCTTGTCCAGCGACGCAGCCGACCACGGTTCTTCGAGCTCGAGGCGTTCTGCCGCGCCCCACTCGGTCCGGCGCGATGGCCCCTTGAGCGTGAGCAGGCGTAGGGCTCCGATCGTCCTCAGGCGCATTGCGACGCGCGTTGCCGCCAGCACGCGTCCCGGCGTGTCGAAATATGTATCGTGGATCGGCTGCGGCGTTTCTGGCTGCAGGTGATATCCGGCGAACGACGTCAGCGCCGCGACGTGTCCGAGGACCCGTCGCGGCGTATGTGATCTGACGATCACCGCGGCTTCGAATTCCTTGTGCCCCTCCGCGGCGCTCACGGTTCGCGTGCCCGGCCCACGGGAGGCGTGGCGCCTACCCCGCTGCGCCCGCCAGGTCCTCGACGAATCGCGCCAGCGCCGAGTGATCCAAGTCACCGTGTCCCTGCGCGATCATCGAGTCCATCGCCTTGTGCACCAGAGCCGTCGTCATGAGCGGCACACCGTAAGCCTTGCCCGCGTCGAGCGCGATGCCCAGATCCTTGCGATGCAGCGTGATGCGGAAGCCGGGGGCAAAGTTCCGGTCCAGGATGCGCTGTCCGTGCTGGTCGAGGATCCGGCTCTGCGCAAAACCGCCCAGCAGCGCCTGGCGGACCTTCGCCACATCGACCCCGGCCTTGCGCGCCAGCGTCAGCGCCTCGGCGACGGCCATGATCGTCGTCGCGACGATAATCTGGTTGCAGGCTTTTGCGACCTGCCCGGCGCCGGGCGCGTCGCCGATATGCACGATGTTCTTTCCCATCGCCTGGAGGATCGGCCGCACCCGTTCGAACACGGTGTGCGGGCCGCCGACCATGATGGACAGTGTGGCGTCGATCGCGCCCTTTTGTCCACCGCTAACCGGGGCATCGAGGGCCTCCGCTCCCTTCGCCTGCAACGCCGCCGAGATCTCGCGAGAGGCCAGCGGCGAGATCGTGCTCATGTCGACTATCACCTGTCCGGCGCGCACCCCTTCGAGCACGCCACCAGGCCCCAAGATAACCCGCCGTACGTCCGGCGAGTCGGGCAGCATCGTCATCACGATGTCGGTGCGTTCGGCCACGGCTTTGGCCGAGCCCCCGTCCGCCGCGCCGGCGGCCGTGACTTCCGCGACCGGACCGCGCGATCGTGAGTGCACCACGAGGGCGTAACCTGCACGAAGCAGGTTGAGTGCCATGGGCTTCCCCATGATGCCAAGTCCGATGAATCCGACTCGCTCAGCCACGGGTGAACCCCATTTCCTCGATCCAGTCGAACGACTCGTCCGTCCCCCCGGTGGGCCGGTATTCGAGACCGACATCACCAGCGTAATCGGTTCGATCGATGGCACGCAGCAGATACGGGTAGTTGATCTCGCCGGTACCCGGTTGGTTGCGGTCCGGCGCATCGGCGATCTGAATGTGACCGATGCGGCCGATGTTGCGCGTGATGGTGTGGGTCAGGTTGCCCTCCATCCGCTGCGCGTGGTAGACATCGTACTGCACCTTGAGGTTCGCCGCGCCAACCACTTCTTGCAAATGGAACGCCTCTGACGGCATGCGCAGGAAGAACCCCGGCATGTCGATGGTGTTGATCGGCTCGACGAGCAGCACTAGCCCCACTTCTTCGAAGGCCGTCGCGGCCATCTTGATGTTGTCGACCAGACAGTCCCACTGCTCCTTGAGCGGCACGTCTTCGAGTTGTTTTCCGACCAGGCAGTTGACCCGCGGGCAGTGGAGAAACTGCGCCACCTCGATGCCCTTCCGGACGCCGTCGCGAAACTCCTCGCGGCGCCCGGGGGCGACGGCGATCCCGCGGTCGCCTGCGGCCCAATTGCCCGCCGGCAGGTTGAAGAGCGTCTGGCGCAACTTCAGCCGCCGCAGCTCCGCGGCGACAGCATCGAGATCCTCCGCGTAGGGGAACATGTACTCCACCGCCGCAAACCCGGCGCGCGCCGCCGCATCGAAGCGAGAGACGAAAGGGCGATCGGTCCAAAGAAAGGTCAGGTTAGCGGCAAAACGCGGCATCGGCACCCCTCAGACCATCTTGTCGTCAATGAAACACCATCGCCAGTTCTCGCCTCGCTCCAACGAGCGTATGATCGGATGCTTCGCCGCGCGGAAATGCTTCGACGCGTGCCGGTTCTTCGAGTTATCGCAGCAGCCCACGTGCCCGCACGTCAGGCACAGCCGTAGGTGGACCCAGGTGTCGCCCATGGCCAGGCACTCTTCGCAGCCGTTCGATCGGGGGGACACATCTCGGATCTGATCCAGATGGGCGCACGCGGGGCGTCCCCGGCGCGGATGCGCCAACCGCAACGGCACGTCGCGCGGACCGCCCATGAGGAACCCTTCAGAGCTCCTCGAGGGAGTTCCTCCCGGCGGGACCGTCAGGCGATCTGAGCCGCCAGCAGACGCCGGCGCAGAACCGCGCGGTGGACCGCCGCAAACAGGACGCCGGCTGCAACGCCCCCGATGTGGGCCCACCACGCCACGCCTGGCGCGCCCTGCAAGACGAAGTACGCTTACCCTCTCACCCCTATGACGTATGGGCAATACGGGCAACGCGATTACTTCGGCGGGAGCAGGTAGAGCCCGGAAGGTGAAAACTGCAGACGGACTGTGACGCCGACGCGCAGGATCGCGTCCACGCTCTGGTTGTCGGCGACGCTGATCTCGCCGGCTTCCGTCTCGATGATGTAATCACAATAGGTGCCCATGAAAAACGCGCTCCGAACCCGGCCGGGCAGCCCATCGCCATCGGCGGCAACCTGGATGGCCTCGGGGCGCACCATGAGCGTGGCGGGCCCCGGCCCGATGCCGGGCTGCCGGTACGCCAATCGGTATGGACCGACGAGCACTGCACCGGCTTCCACGTGAACGGCCAATAGGTTGGCTTCACCGATGAAGTCGGCGACGAAGTGCGACGCCGGCCGGCGGTAGAGATCGGTCGGCGTACCGATCTGCTCGATGCGACCCTGGTTCATGACGACGACCACGTCCGAGATCGCCAGGGCCTCTGCCTGATCGTGCGTGACGTACACGCTGGTGATCCCCAAATCTTGCTGGAGGATCCGGATATCGGCGCGCACGCGCTTGCGCAGCTTCGCGTCGAGGTTCGACAGCGGTTCGTCGAACAGCAGTACGCGCGGCCGCATGATCAGCGCCCGCGCCAGCGCCACCCGCTGCTGCTGCCCACCGGACAACTGCCCCGGCCATCGGCCTTCCAGCCCGGGCAGACCGACCAGAACCAGCACTTCACCGACGCGTCGTCGGATCTCTTCTTCGGGCCGGCGCAGCACGCGCAACCCGTACGCGGTGTTTTCGAAGACCGTCAGGTGTGGGAACAACGCGTACGACTGAAAGACCATCGTCGTGCTGCGGTTGGCCGCCGGCAGGGGCGTGACGTCCTCATCACCGATGAACACGCGCCCGGAGGTCGGCTGCTCCAACCCGGCGATCATCCGCAGCGTCGTGGTCTTGCCACATCCCGACGGCCCAAGCAGGGTCACCAGGGTGCCCGCGGCCATGTCCAGGGTCACGTCATCCACCGCGGCGACCGGCCCAAACCGTTTTGTGATCCGCTCGAGGCGTACCTGAGCCGCCTCGACATGGAGGAGTTCCTTCAGCCGCTCAGCCATGTCCAGCCACCTTCGACACCCGCCGCTACGGTTTCGCCAACTCCGCGGCCTGACGAACCCCCAGGCGCCGCGTGATCTGATAGAGCGCCACATTGACAAGCGCCATGAACACGACCAGTACCCAGGACAGCGCCGCCGCCAGGCCGACGGCGCCATAGTTGACGTACGAAAGAATCTGGGTTGTCGCCAGGTTGGTCGACGGTGTGATGAGGAAAATGACCTGGCTGATCGCCGTCATCGCGCGGACGAAGCTGAACACGAGCCCGGCCAGGATGGCCGTGCGTACCAGGGGCAGCACTACGCGCCGCAAGGTGGTCGCCGAGCCAGCGCGTAGCATCGTGGATGCTTCTTCGAGCGAGCGGTCAATTTGGTGGATCGCCGCGACACTCGCGCGCAAGGCCACCGGCATGTTGCGGAAGACAAACGCCAGGATGATCACAAAGGTCGTGCCGGTCAGCAGCATCGGGCCCTGGTTGAATGCCAGGATGTATCCGATCCCCATGACCGTCCCCGGTGTCGCGAACGAGAGCATCGAGGTGAACTCCAAGGTCCCGCGCCCAGGAAACGTGAACCGCGTCACCAGGTACCCGATGAGGAATCCGACCGCGGTCGAGGGAATCGCAGCGATCGCCGACAACACGGTCGTCGTGCGGAACACCGCCCACCCGGTGGGCGAGAGACCTTTGAAGTGCGCCCACGTGAACGTGTTGTCGAATCCCCAGAGTTTTGTCACGCTGCCCACGGCGACCGACCCGTAGAGCACGACGATGACGAGCACCCACAGCACAAATACGCCGGTCCCGCCGAGGTCGAGCGCGCGGGGCAGAGGACGGGTGAGACCCTGGCCGGGTTTCCCGGTCACAGTGACGTACGAGGCCTTGCCGAGCCATCGATTCTGGACGACGAAGATCGCCAGCGTCATGAGCAGCAGGGTCACGCCGAAGACGGCCGCTTCGTTCGGGTTGTACCGGCCGATCAGTGAGAAAAAGACCTCGGTCGCCATATACGGCTTGCCGCCGCCCACGACGATCGGATTGCCGAAGTCGGCCAAGCTCTCGATCGCGACCAGCAGGAATGCGTTGGCGATCCCCGGTCGGGCCAGTGGCCAGACTACCGTGCGCAGGATGTGCCACCGATTCGCCCCGAGCGTCTCCGCCGCTTCTTCCAGCGACACGTTGAGCGACTGCACCACGCCCTGCAGGATGAGGAAGGCGATCGGCGTGTAAGCGAGGATCTGGGCGAGCGCGACGCCGAGTGGTCCGAAGAACACGGTCGTGCTCAACCCAAGCAGTTGATAGGTGATGAAGCCTCGCCGCCCGAGCAGGTAGATGATCGCCAGACCGAGCACAAACGGCGGCGTGATGATGGGGAGGATCGAGATGGGACCAAAGAGCCGGCGAACGGGCAAGCGCGATCGCTCGGCAAGCACGGCGAAGAGAAAGCCCAAACCCGTCGACACTCCGCTGACGACGAGCGCGAGCATGACGCTGTTGCGCACGGCCCCAAATCCCAGATAGAGGGCGATCAGACTCGTGCCGCCCACCGCAGAGCCGATGGTCCACAGCAGGGTAGGCCGTGTCTTTCTCGTGAGGACAAAAGCGGCGACGGCCACGGCCCCGGTCAGGATCGCCCCCGCGACCAGGGCCATATGCCACTCGTTCTCTGGGGTGCCCGGGTTGTTGATAAGCAGGAAGCTGGGCGACTGGATCGTCTCGCGTACGACGTCGAAGGTGAAGCGTCCCTTCACGTACACGCTCGCCTGCAGCACGGCCCACAGCGGATAGAGAATGAAGACGACGACGAACGCCGCGGCCCAGACGACACAGACCCCGATGAACGCATCGGCCCTAAGATAGCCTCCCAAGGCCAACCCAATGCCGATCAACGCCAGGAAACCCAGAATGGCGATGAACGCACCGGGCCCCATCGGGGCGCCGCGTACGGATATCGTCCAGACGGTCAATGCGGCCCCGATCAGGCCGGCCACGAGCGCGAGCCGGCCGCGCGCGAACAGGGGAAGTGGGGCTGCACCGAGCGCACCCGCGATGGCGGCACTCATTACGGCGACCCCCAGCATCCAGTCACGGCTGAACAGGTCGAACCCGGTGGTTTGTGGGGTGAAGACGCCCAGGTCTCGCCCGGGACGCGCCCAAGGTAAGAGGAGGGCGCCGAGAAATGTCACGGCGCCCCACCCAACGAGTGTCGCGTTAATCCGCGTCAGCGGCCGGGCCGTCACCACGGCCGTGTCAGCCATTGACCCCCCCTACTTCGGCAGCGGGAAGATCTCCTTCGTCCAGCGATTGACCAGCGCGTCGCGCACGGATGCCGTCCCAAATTTCACGAAATTGTATTTGATCACGTTGAAGTCCTGGAACCGTGGCGCCACCTTCGGGACCGGCGTCTTGCCATTGGAAGGAATCTGGTACGACTTCGCCTCCTCCGCCAACGCCTGGGCTGCGGGCGAGAGCGCCCAGTCGATAAAGGCGATGCCATTAGCCTTGTTCGGCGCGCCCTTGATCAGGCTCAGCCCACCGATCTCATACCCGGTCCCGTCGCGTGCCGACCCGTACGTGACGGGGAATCCGCTCAGGATCTGCAGCACCGCATCGTGCACGAAGGTCACGCCAACCGCGACCTCACCACGGCCCGCCAGGACGCCCGGCGCCGCGCCTGCGCGCGTGTACTCGGCGACATTCCTGTGCATCCGCTTGAGGACGTCGAAGGCCTTGATCTCACCATACACCTGCACCATAGTGGCGACCATGGTATAGCCCGTCCCTGATGTGTTCGGGTTCGGATACGCGATCAGGCCCTTATATTTGGGGTCAGCCATTTCCTCCCAGGTCTTGGGCTCCGGCATGTTCTTTTCCCGGAGCAGCCGACCGTTGACGGCCCATCCCAAGATCCCGATGTACAATGGGATGTACTTGCTACCGACCGCTTCCCTGAACTCGCCCCGCAGGTCATCCCAGGCCTTGGGCTTGTAGAACTCGGACAGTCCCTCTTCGTAGGCGACAAAGTGAGGGTCGCCGGTCCCGCCAAACCAAACATCGAAGATCGGATTGGCCTTCTCAGCCCGGAGCCGGGCGAGCGCTTCGCCTGAACTCAATCGCACGAAGTCGAGTTGCGTGCCCGTCGCCCTAGGAAACTGCGCTTTGATGAGATCGCACCACTCCACGTTGGGACTGCACAGAACGACGACCCGTCCGCCGGCCGGCGCGGCGTTCGCGCTGCCCATGGCCCCAAGCGCCAGCAGGAGACAGATCATCAAGAAACGTTTCATGCGTCCACCTCCCGGAATCGGGCGCTCACCGATCGGGCGCCCCGTCCATCCCAGCACTAAGATACGTCCTCGCGGGCTGGTTCCCCCTGCCCCGCGGCGGTGGCTCGGTCGGCCGACAGGATGTGCATCCGGTCCGGAGACAAGACCAGAGAGACCTCGCCGCTAAACATCCCCTCACCCGGGGCGGGCTGATCGATGATCCATTCCATCCCAAGGGCCTCCACCCAGTACCGGGCCATCACCCCGAGGAAGGCGCTGGTCTTGATCCGCCCGCGCAGCACCGGCCGGCCGGCATCCTGTGGGGGTGTCACGGTGAGGGTGATCGTTTCGGGACGGACCACCAGCGTCGCTCTCCCGGTCTGCGTAGCGCCCGGGACGTCCAGCACGGCGTCGCCGAGGCGAACACGGCCCGGACCCACCACGTCCACCGGCGCAAAGTTCGCCAGCCCGACGAAATCGGCGACGAACCGGTCGGCCGGGTGGTAGTAGATCTCTCGGGGGGTGCCGAGCTGGACGATGCGGCCGTGGTTCATGACCGCGATGCGGTCTGAGATCGACAACGCCTCTTCTTGATCGTGTGTCACGTAGATGGTGGTCTTGCCGAGTG
>CBRGMJ010000041.1:0-7940 GCA_967797525.1 uncultured bacterium
ATCAAGGCAGCGACACGGTTGAAGCCAACGAGTTGCTGGGTTTTCCACCGGATCCACGCGACTATGGGGTCGGCGCGCAGATCCTCGTTGACCTCGGCGTCCGCCGCATCCGTCTGTTGACCAACAACCCGCAGAAACGCGCCGGGTTAGAAGGCTATGGGCTCCAGGTGGTCGAGCGGGTGCCGTTGGAGATTCCGCCGAACAAGGAGAACTACGCGTACTTGAAGACCAAGCGCCACCGCCTCGGGCACCTGCTCAGCCTCGAATAAGCTGCGGGCGCGCAGAGACCATGGGCACCGAGTATCGCGGGAGCGATGATGCCACCGGGTTGCGATTTGCCGTGGTGGTCAGCCGGTACAACACTTACATCACTGAGCGGCTGCTGGACGGGTGCCGGCAGGTGCTAGCGGCATCCGGTGCGGGTGTCGTGGATGTCGCGTGGGTGCCGGGCGCGCTGGAGATCCCGCTGGCCGCGCAGCGGCTCGCCCGGACCGAGCGGTACGATGCGATCATCTGTCTTGGGTGCGTGATCAAAGGCGAGACCCTGCACTTCGACCTGGTGGCGCAGCAGGCCGCGGCCGGCATCAGCCGCGTCGCCTTGGAGACCGGCGTGCCGGTGATCAACGAGGTGCTGGCGGTGTTTGATCCGGCACATGCCGCGTCTCGGGCCGGTGGGCAGACCAACCGGGGCGAGGAAGCCGCCCGTGCCGCGATCCAGATGGCGACCGTCATGCGCTCGCTACCGCAATGAACGCCTAATGAACGCCTGATGAGCGTGATTGTCTATCACCACGCGCGGGTGCATGCCGACGCGGGCCCGCGTGCGGGCGCCGATGCATTGGCGACGGCCTTCGGTCGAGTGCTTGCGGTGGGGCGCGCCGACGATCTCGCGGCCGCCTTCCCGCGGGCACGCCGGATCGACCTGCACGGCCTGCACGTCTTCCCAGGGCTCATCGACGCCCACCTGCACTTCGTCAGCTACGGAATGGGTCTGCTGCAGGTCGAGCTGCGCCGGACACGCTCGATCACCGAGGCCGCGGGCCTGCTCGCGCAGCGCGCGGCGGAATCGCCCGCCGGAGCGTGGGTGCTCGGGCGGGGATGGGACAAGAACCTGTGGACCGAGGGCCGGTTTCCCAGACGCGACGATCTCGACCCGGTGACGGGCGATCACCCGGTCGCATCATGGAGCAAGGACGGACACGTCTTCTGGGTGAACTCCGCGGCGCTGCGCCAGGCGCGTATCACGCGCGCCACCGCCGACCCTCCGGGCGGGGTCATCAGCCGCGACGGCGCCGGCGAGCCCGACGGCATCTTGAAGGAAGAAGCGAAGGCACTGGCCCAGCGGATCCTGCCCGATCCCACGCCTGAGATGCGCGAACAGGCGGTTGCGGCCGCGTCCGCCGAGTTCCACCGCCTCGGCCTGACCGGTGTGCACGCATTCACCGGCGCCGCCGCCGAAGGGCCCGATCAATTCGCGACGCTGCAGCGTCTCCACGCGCGTAGGGAGCTCGCCATCCGGACCGTCGCGACCGTCCCCGACCGGTTGGTCGACGCGGCCGCGGCGGTGGGGATGGTCACCGGCGTGGGCGATCCGATGCTGCGTATCGGCGCGCTCAAGATCTTTGCCGACGGCGCGCTCGGGTCGCAGACGGCGAGCATGCTCGATCCTTACGCGGGGCAGCCGGGCAACGTCGGGATTCAGGTGCGCACGACCGAGGAGATCGATGAGTTCGTGCGGAAGGCGCTGGCCGCCGGGTTGTGGACGGCCATCCATGCGATCGGCGATCGCGCAAACCGCGACGTGCTGGATGTCTATCAGCGGTACGAAGGGGAATCGCGCCGACGCGGTGCGAGACATCGGATCGAGCACGTCCAGGTGGTCGATCCGGATGATCTGCCACGACTGGCGCGACTCGGGATTGTCGCGTCGATGCAGCCCATCCATGCCACGGCCGATCGCGACATCGCCGATCGTTATTGGGGCGTCCGGGCGCGGTGGTCCTACGCGTGGCGCTCGCTCGCAGCCAGCGGCGCCGTCCTGGCCTTTGGATCGGATGCGCCGGTCGAGACGCCCGATCCCTGGCGCGGGCTGTACGCGGCGGTGACCCGGCAGCGAGAGGAGGAACCCGGCGTGCCCTCCTGGTATCCGCAGGAGTGTCTCTCTCTGGAGCAGGCGTTCGGCGCATACACCACCGGCCCCGCCTACGCGGCGGGTACAGAGGCCTGGCAGGGCAGGCTGGGGCCCGGGTGGGTGGCAGACTTCATCGTGCTGGACCGTGATCCGTACGCCGGGTCGCCCGAGGACCTGCTGCGAGTACAGGTCCTCGCAACGGTCGTGGATGGCCGCGTGCGATACGCGCAGGGCGCGCTCGTAGGAATGGCCGAGGAGGAGTCGCCGTGAAGAACACCGTGCTGCTCGAAGAACTGTCCTGGCCCGAGGTGCAGGCCGCCGTGGAGGCCGGCACGCGCACGATGATCATCGTCACGGCCTCGATGGAGCAGCACGGCCCGCACTTGCCGATGATGACCGATACCGCCATCGGGTACGCCCTGGGTGAGCGCCTGGCGCGGCGGTTGGGCAAGACGCTCTTCGCGCCGGTCATCCGGCCGGGGTGCTCGGATCACCATCTCGCGTTTCCGGGCAGCCTTTCGATCCCTCGAGAGGTCTTCATTGAGACGGTCATGGGCTGCGTACGCTCGCTGGCGCCGCACGGCTTTGACACGTTTGTGCTGCTGTCCACCCACGGCGGCAACTTCGATGCCTTAGAGGACGCCGCCCGGCGGCTGCGTAGCGAGTTTGCCTCGAAGCGTGTCCGGATCATCGATGTCGCAGGCCGCGACGCGCTGATCGAGACGATGCGCGTCATGATTGAAGCCGCCGCGCAGATGGGCGTGCCGCAGGACGTCGACGCGATCCACGCCGAGGTGACCGAGACCTCGGTCATGATGCTGCGCCACCCCGCGCTGGTGGCCGCCGATCGTCTTGAGCAAGGCCGCATGGGACGCATCGACCGCGACGATTTGTTCCGTCGTGGGCTTCGCGCCATCACCTCGAACGGTATCCTCGGGGACGCGCGCGGCGCGACGCCGCAGATCGGCGACGCCGTGCTGGAGCGTCTCGCCGAGCACCTGGCGGCCGTGGTGCGCCGCCAACCGGGCTAAGGGGTCTGGCCAGGAAACGCGGCGGCGGTCGCGAACTACTCGACCGTTCTTTCGCCCGGTTCGTCTATTGGTATGGGCGGAGAGGAGACTGTCGGAATGGGCACGACCGGTCGCTCGGTAGTGGACCTCGACGTCAACGCGCTCCTCACCGATCTGCGCCGGGCGATGTTGATGGAATTCCAAACCTTTTATTCGCTCTGGATGACCGCCATCGTGGCGGAAGGGTTTCACGGCGAAGAACTCACCGAGCACTTTAAAGCCGACGCCCTGGAAGAACTCGGCCACGCCGAGAAACTCGCAAATCGCATCCTCGAGTTGGGCGGCCAGGTCGTCGTCGACCCCGGCGGTTGGGCCGCCGGCGCCGGTGGCCCGTGGGTCGGGCCGCGGCCGGACCCAAGCGATGCGGACGGGATGGTCGGGGATCAAATCAAGGCCGAAGCTGCCGCCATTCTCCACTACAATAACATCGCGAAGATGACCTTCGGCAAAGACCCGGTGACCTACACGCTGGTCACCGAGTTGCTAGCCGATGAAGTGGGGCACGAGGAGTTTCTCGAGAACCTGCTGGGACCCAAGGGACGCAAGGCGCGCACGGCGCGCGAACGTGCTGCCAGGAAGCGGGCAGTGCCGAAGCGACCTGCCGCGTCGTCGCGCGCCGCGCGTCGCGAAAGACACTAGCCGCGGCTCGCAAAGAGTGACGGCCCATCTCCCGTGAGGCAGGTGGGCCGTCAGCATATCCGGGGCCGAGCCCAAAACGTGGTCTTTACCGCTTTGAGGCTTTCGAGTATCGCGTGCCGACCTCGGCCCAGTTGACCACGTTCCACCAGGCGGCCAGATAGTCGGGGCGCTTGTTCTGGTACTTCAGGTAGTAGGCGTGCTCCCAGACGTCCACACCGAGAATCGGGGTCTGCCCGTCCATGAGGGGACAGTCCTGATTCGCGGTGCTGGTGACGGCCAGCTTGCCATCCTTCCCCAGCACCATCCAGGCCCATCCGCTGCCGAAACGGCCGGCCCCGGCGGCATTGATCGCTTCCTTCAGCTTGTCGACCGACCCGAAGGTCGCGTTGATCGCCGCCGCCAGGTCGCTGCTAGGCGCGTTGGGACCGCCCGGCTTCATGATGTCCCAGAACATCGTGTGATTATAGTGGCCGCCGCCGTTGTTGCGGACGGCGGTGCGGATGTTCTCCGGCACGGCGTTCAGGTCGCGCAGCAGCTGGTGGATGGCTTTCGACTGCAGGTCCGGCGCGCTCTCGAGCGCTTTGTTGGCGTTGGTCACGTAGGCGCCGTGGTGTCGGTCGTGGTGGATGCGCATCGTCATCTCATCGATGTGGGGCTCGAGCGCATTGTACGCGTAGGGCAACGGCGGCAGTTCAAACGGCATGGATGCTCTCCTCCTGGAACTTGGGGTCTTGGGACTCTTCGGCACTAAACCCCGCCGTCCCTGCCAATGTTACAATATCAGAAGACATGGGTATGGATGCTGAGGATGGCCGGCTTCTCGAGGCCTTTCGGCGCGGTGAGGAGAGCGCCTTTACGGCGCTCGTCATCAAATACCGCGAGGGCATCTATCGTGTCGCACGTCGCATGCTCAGCAACCACGAAGACGCGGCGGACGCCACGCAAGAAGTCTTTATCCGCGCCTACCGGGCCCTGTACCGGTTTGACGGTCGATCGCAGCTTTATACCTGGCTCTACCGCATCACCGTCAACCTCTGTCTCGATGCCCGCAGCCGGCTCGCACGGGTCACCCTGGTCGACGGCGAAGAAGCCCTGAAAGACTTCGCCGCGGGCCCGAGGATTGAAGACGAAGCCGAAGGTCACGAAACCGGCCGGCTCGTAGCTGATGCCGTCGCGGGTCTGCCGCCACGGCAGCGCGCCATGGTCGTGCTGAGGCTCTATCAGGATCTGCCGTATCAGGAGATCGCCCGGATCATGGGCTGTACGGAGGGCACGGTCAAAGCCACCATGTTTGCCGCGCTCAGAAAACTGCGCCAGACCCTGACAGAGAAGGGGGTCCGGGCGTCATGACCCTCCGTTGCGAGGAGGCGCTCCAGCGCCTGGTCGAGGGACTCACCGGCTCGGTCACGCCCGCCGAGCGCGAGGCGGTCGTCGCGCATCTGGCGACCTGCACCCAGTGCCACGACGAAGCCGCGCACCTCGAAGACGTGACCGGGCGCCTGCGCGAGGCCGGCCGATTCAACGCTCCGCCGGGGTTCTGGCCCGAGTTCATGAGCCGTCTGGAGACGCGGGTCGCCGAAGAGCGTCTTACGCTTCCGGCACGCATCGGACGCTGGCTCGGGCAGCCGCGTTTTGCGATGGCGACAGCGGTGGCCACCGTTGCCACAGTCCTGCTCCTCACGACGGCCCTTCGCCACACCCCTCGACCACCCGCCGAGCCTGATCCTCTGGCCGGCGCCCGGGGGATCGTGACCGAAACGATGACCACCACCCTCCCGTCACTCGGCGAGATGCTCGACGTCTGGCGGGCGGGTATGACGGCGGATAGTGAGTCGCTAACCAACGGGGCGGAGCGGAGGCCGCGCTGACGCCGTGCGACGGTTCATCCCCAGCGCGCTCATTGTGATGGTGGCGCTCGCGATGCCGGCGGTGGGTCAGGAGATCCAACCCACCCCACGGGGCGAGCGGATTATCGAGGCGCTGTTGATCTGGCGCCTGGTTGATGAGCTCGACCTCACCGACGCGCAGATCGCCCGCATCTTTCCGAGGATCAAGGCGTTGAAGGACATCCGGCTGGAGATGGGCCGCCGGGTGCCGCCGCTGCTGCGCGAGATTCGTTTGATGATGCGTCAAGTGCCACGCGACGATGAGGCGATCCGCGTCAAAGTGACCGAACTCAACCAGTTGCGGGTCGAGATGGAAACACGGCGCCGGCGACACCTGCAGGGGGTCGCGACGGTGCTGACGCCTGAACAACTCGGCAAATTCGCGCTGATCCAGGAGACCTTTGAAATCGAGACCTTGCGCCTGCTCCAGGAGGCGCGGAGGGTCGCGGAAGAACAACTGCCACCCCGACCGCGATAACGGCGGCCCAACTGGGCCGCTGGGCGCACAGGAGACCGCGGCCTTCGCGGTGTAAACCTGTGCCCGATGGAGCGGATCGCGTCTCGGGTCGCCACGCAGAGCGAAGAATTCCAGGCTAACCAGCGCTACCATGAAGCGCTGGTCGCCGAGCTACACAGGCGGCTCCAACAGGTTCGGGCGGGTGGCGGCGAGCGGGCGCTGGAGCGTCATCGCTCGTTGGGGAAGATGACCGCGCGCGCGCGCATCGATGCGCTCCTCGATCCCGGTTCGCCCTTTCTCGAACTGTCGCCGCTCGCTGCATGGGACATGTACGAGGGGGACGCGCCGGCGGCAGGGATCGTGACGGGCATTGGGCGCGTCAGTGGGCTCGAGACGATCATCGTCGCGAACGACGCGACGGTAAAAGGCGGCACGTACTATCCCGTCACCGTCAAGAAGCACCTCCGCGCGCAGGACGTGGCGCTGGCCAACCGGCTGCCCTGCGTCTACCTCGTGGATTCAGGCGGCGCGTTTCTGCCTCTCCAAGACCAGGTCTTCCCCGACCGCGACCACTTCGGCCGGATCTTCTACAACCAGGCGCGGCTGTCGGCCGCCGGGATCCCACAGATCGCCGCGGTGATGGGCTCGTGCACCGCGGGCGGCGCCTACGTGCCGGCCATGAGCGACGAGGCGGTCATCGTGAAGGGCACGGGCACCATTTTCCTGGGGGGCCCGCCGCTGGTGAAGGCCGCGACCGGAGAGGACGTTACGGGCGAGGACCTGGGTGGGGCCGACGTGCACGCACGGCGCTCGGGTGTGGTGGACCACTACGCCGAGGACGACCGCGACGCCCTGCGCGTCGTGCGCGACATCATGTCTACGTTGAACCGTCGTAAGATCCCCATCCTGGATATCGTAGACCCCGAAGAACCCGCATACGATTCAAAAGAGGTCTATGGTGTGGTCCCGGCGGGACTTCGCACGGGCTACGACGTGCGCGAGGTCATCGCCCGGGTGTTCGACGCCAGCCGGTTCGCCGAGTTCAAGGCGCTCTACGGCACCACGCTCGTGTGCGGGTTCGCGCGCATTCACGGGATGTTGGTCGGTATCGTCGCCAACAACGGCGTCCTCTTCGTAGAGAGCGCCGAGAAGGGCACACACTTCATTGAACTGTGCGGCCAGCGGGGCATCCCGCTGGTGTTCCTGCAAAACATCACCGGGTTCATCGTCGGGCGCCGGTATGAGGCCGCCGGCATCGCGCGGGCGGGGGCGAAGATGGTGCACGCAGTGGCCACGTGCGGTGTGCCCCGCTTCACGGTGATCATCGGCGGATCATACGGGGCCGGTAACTACGCGATGTGCGGCCGCGCCTATGAACCGCGCTTCCTGTGGATGTGGCCCAACGCGCGCATCAGCGTCATGGGGGCCGAACAGGCCGCCGGCGTGCTCGTCACGGTGAAGCGTGACCAACTGGCCCGCGAAGGCAAGACGCTGGCTGCCGAAGACGAAGACGGCATCGCCCGTCCGATCCTCGACCGATACGAGCGCGAAGGCAGCCCGTACTACAGTACTGCCCGCTTGTGGGATGACGGGATCATCGATCCGGCGCAGACGCGAGCGGTGCTGGCCCTCGGTCTCTCGGCGGCGCTCAATGCCCCGATCGAGCGCATGAGACCGGGGGTGTACCGGATGTGACCGCCCGTGAAGATCCCGTGGTGACCCGTTGAGCGAATTGCTGCGTCGTCGCGTCGACGGAC
>CBRGMJ010000042.1:0-7937 GCA_967797525.1 uncultured bacterium
ATTTTTACCAGGGTCCTGTGGGGGCCGAAATCGTCCGGTTCTGCGACGCCGCCGGCGGTCTGCTGGCGGCCGAAGACCTCGCCGGCTGTCGCGCCAGGTGGATCGAGCCGGTGCGCGGGACATACCGCGGGCACACGATTGCCCTGCCGCCGCCGCCGTGCAGCGGGTTCCAGATCCTCGAGACGCTTCGCATCGTCGAGCACGACGATCTGGCCGCCGCGGAACGGTTCTCGCCGGCGTGTGTGCACCTGCTGATCGAAGCGATGAAGCTCGCGATTGCCGACCGCATCGTCTACGCCGCCGCGGGCAATCCGCCGCTGGCGGACCTGCTGTCCGCCGAGTATGCGACGTGGCAGCGGCGCCGGATCGATCCCAATCGGGCCGCAGACAGCGAAGGCGAACGGTTCACACCCGGGCCCGGGCTGGTGCGGACGGGTCTCGAGCGCTATCGCGACCACCATACGACTCACCTGGATGTGGCGGATCAGGATGGCAATATCGCCTCGTTGACGCAGAGCGTCGGCGACTTCTTCGGCAGCGGCGTGATGGCCGGCACCACCGGAATCTTGTTGAACAACCTCGCCTACTGGTTCGACCTCGATCCGGACAGCCCCAATGCGCTGGGGCCAGACAGGGCCGTCGAGATGCCCATGGCGCCGTGCATCGTCTTCGGGGATGGCCGGCCAGTGCTGGCGGTCGGTACGCCGGGAGGGCACGGCATCCTGCAGACGACGGTGCAGGTACTGGTCAACATCCTGGACTTCGCGATGAACGTGCAGGCGGCGATCGAGGCCCCCAGGTTCCGCCTGATGGGAGGCCGCCGGATCGTGATGGAGTCAAGGATTCCTGCCCCGGCGCGCGAAGGCCTCAGGAGGCTTGGGCATGAGGTCGAACTGGTCGGGGACTGGGCGGCAGGCTCGTTCTCGATCGGTCGGGCCCAGGGGATCGCGATTGATCCGAAGTCGGGCACGTTGATGGGCGGCGCGGATCCGAGAACCGACGGTACGGCGCTCGGCTGGTAAGCGAGATGTCGCGGCTCAGCCGCACATGGGAGGTGCAATGCGATGGCAGCGATTCCGATGACGCGGAGGACGTTGCTCCGGCACGTGGCTGCGGCCGGCGCCGGGGTGGCCATGGCGCCCCTTCTCACGCA
Organism: uncultured bacterium; assembly: GCA_967797525.1. GTDB lineage: Bacteria > Sysuimicrobiota > Sysuimicrobiia > Sysuimicrobiales > Humicultoraceae > JBGPNN01. The sequence continues at coordinate 1,154 of CBRGMJ010000042.1, forward strand.
TGCCGGGAGACTGCCGGTGCTGGCCCAACAGCCCGGCGGGTTTCTGTACGCAGCGCAGGAAGTCGACCCGGTGAGTCTCGACCCTCATAACCGTTCAAACTTCTCATCCTTCCAAGCATTCGAACACATTTATGAGAGTCTTGTCGCCTATGATAAGAGCATGAACATCGTCCCATCACTGGCTCAATCCTGGAGCACGCCCGATCCCACGACGTTTGTGTTCGCCTTGCGCCGCAACGTACGGTTCCACGACGGCAGCGAACTCGTCGCCGATGACGTCAAGTACAGTCTGGACCGCGCGCTCGATCCCAAAACGGCGTCGCCGTGGGGAGGCATCATCAAGCCCTTCGTCGATCGCGTCGAGGTCGTCGATCGCTCGACCGTGCGGCTCCGCCTGACCAAACCGTATCCGCCGCTGCTGGGCTGGTTCGCGTACCGGCGCGGCTCGGGCATCGCCAAGGCGGGCTCGGCGGAGAAGATGAACCTCAACGTGCAGGCGATCGGGACCGGACCGTTCGCGCTCAAGGAGTACCTCCCTGAAAGTCACATCATTTTCACCAAGCACAAAGGGTACTGGGACAGCAGTCTCCCCCATTTGGACGGCTTCATGATGAAGGTGCTGGTGCAGGAGGACACACGGGTGGCCGGTCTGGTCACACGCAGCCTCGATTACGCTTTCCTGAGCCCGGAGGGGGCCGAGCGTCTGAAGGGCGCGGCCCATGTCAATGTGATGCGAAGCCTGCGGGCGTTCGTCACGATGCTGCGGACGAATCCGACCCGGAGGCCGTGGAGCGATGTCCGCGTGCGCCAGGCGCTTGCCTTGGGGATCGACCGCAAAGCGATCATCGAGAAGGCGGCCGGTGGTGCCGGCGTTTTGAGTGGTTTTATCCCGACAGGCTACGGCGACTGGTACACGCCGGCCGACAAACTCCCGTGGCGCCACGATCCGGATCGGGCGCGCCGGCTGCTGACCGAAGCCGGGTTCCCGCAGGGATTCAGGACGACGATTAAAGCCTCGCCCCAGTATCCGGAGTTCATCTCTTCAGCGGTCGTCATTGCCGACAATCTCAAGCAGATCGGCGTCGATGCCCAGATCCAGCAGATGGAGTGGGGGCAGTTCGTCCGCGACACCGGCGCGGCGGGCGGGAACAACTACGACCTGGCGATTACGGCCTTTGTGTTCAGACACGATCCTGATGGATACTTCCGCTTCTACTATCACAGCAAGGATCCCAACAACCCCGGGTATCTGAATCCAAAGGTCGACGACTTGATGGACAAGGCCGTCACCACGGCCGACCGCCGGGAGCGGAAGCGCCTCTACACAGAAATGGAACGCATCCTGGCCGACGAGGTGCCGTACCTGCCCTTGTATACGAGCCACAAAGTCGAGGCTATTCAGCGGCGGGTCAAGGGGTACGTGCCGATGTTCAGCGACTCCCGCGAGTTCTTCAAGGAAACCTGGATCGAACGAGGGTAACAGACACGGCGTCTGGGCCCCGGGCGGGCGCGACCCGTCCGGGGCCCGGCGTCTCTTGGGGGACGAGATGGCGGGACAGGTGATCCCCCTTTCGGCGTTCGGCCTGGATGGATTGCCACAGGGCGTCACGCGATGCATGGTCACGGCGGTGGACGATCCGCCGGCGGTGTTGCCGCTCATTGCGGTGACGGGCGCATCCCGCGGTCCGACCTTCGTGGTGACGGGCGGGGTCCACGGCGACGAGTACGAGGGCCCGCAGGCTATCTGGCGCCTGGCGCAGGATCTTACACCATCATCGCTGCGCGGCACCCTGCTCATGCTCCCCATCTGCAACCCGTGGGCCTACGCCGAGGCGCTCCGCGCGACACCCGCGTCCATCGACGGGCTCAATCTGGCCAGAGTGTTTCCCGGCGACGCGGCCGGGCCGCCGACGCTGCGGCTCGCCAGCGCGTTGTTCGACTTCGCGATGCGTGTCCACCCCGCGCTCTTTCTCGATCTGCATAGCGGCGGCGTGCGGTACCGCTTCCTGCAGGTCGTGGGCTATCGCGCCGGGTTTGGAGACGACGAGCGGGCGCGCGCGGCGTCGCGCGCGTTTGGACTCCCCAATTTGTGGGAGCTGAAGGATCACCCCGGCACGTTCAACTCGGAGACGGCCCGTCGAGGCGTGCTGACCGTTGGCGTGGAGATGTCGGGCATGGGCGGCTGTCTGGACGAGGATGTCGACGCCAACTGTGAGGGGATCCTCAACCTCATGCGGTGGCTCGGCATGCTTCGCGATCGAGCGGCGCCGCAGGTGCCGGGACCGTTTTGGCAGACGACCCAGGTCGCAGCGCCGGCGGACGGCTTTGCCGTCGTGGAGCGAGCTGTCGGGCAGCCGGTTGAAGCGGGTCAGACCGTGGCCGGCGTCGTGTCCCCGCTTGGTGAGCCTCGCGCGGACGCCGTGGCGCCGCACAGCGGTCGGGTATGGGTGACGAGGCACGTCAGGAAGATCAGTGAGGGCGAGATGATCTGCACGATCGCCGGACCCGCGGAACACCGTGCTGGTTGATCCGTTTGAGGAGCACAGCCGGCTCGTCGACGTGGCCGGCGAGCGACTCTTTACCGACCGTGAGGACGCGATCGCAGCGTTTGAACGCGCGCTGGGCACGGCGGCGGGGGAGCCGCTTCGCGTCACCGTCTTTTACGGCGTCGGCGGCGTCGGTAAATCGGCGCTGCTTCGCCGTCTTCTAACCGCGCTTCCGCCGGGCGTCCCGCACGCCGTCGTCGATCTCCAGGCTGTCGGCGACAGGACCCGCGCCTATCGTGAGGTCCTGCTCAAGTTGCGAACCGACCTCGGCCACAACTTTCGGATGAGATTCCCCCGATTCGATCTGTGTCTGGCGGTCATGCTCGCGCGCGAGGGCGGCGATCCACCGCCGCTCGTCAAAGTCAATCCCGTGCTCGGTGACGCGTTCAAGTTCGTCACGGGGCTCGCGATGTTAATCCCCGGTCTGTGGAGCGTCGGCGTCCCGCTCGCCGAGGGTGCCGTGCGCGGGAGTCTGAAACTGTTCCCGGGCCTCCAGGACGCCATCCGTCGCGCCGGCGGGTTGGAAGAGATCATCAAGCTTCGCGCGCGCGTGGTCCAAGACGATCCCGGGCTTCCGGGCGACCTCATCCGCCGGTTTGCGCAGGATCTCGGCGAGCAGCTCCCGGAGCGGTCGGGCGCCGCCTGCCGCGCGGTGTTGTTTCTGGACACGTACGAGACGCTGTGGACCGGTCGGGAAGCCGGTGGCGGAGCGCAGGCCCGCCGGCTGGACTGGTGGATCCGCGATCTGGCGCAGTTTTGTCTGCACCGCCGGGTGGGCGTGCTGCCGGTGCTGTTCGGCCGCGATCGGATCGGGTGGGAGGAGGAGAACCCGGAGTGGGGCGGTCTCCTCGATCAGCACGCACTCGACGGGCTCCCGGCCGGGGACGCGCAGACGTTCTTGGCGCGCTGCGGCGTCGGGCGACCGCAGGGCGAGCCGTCGTCTCCCCTGCAGGACGCGATCATTCGCTGCTGCGATACCGAGCCGGGACCAGAGACGCGTTGCCATCCGCTCTTCCTCGCGCTGTGCGCGGAGATTGCGCTCCGGTCGGGGGCCGACAAGGCCCCGCCCGCGATGTTTGCCGGGATCCCGACCCCGCAGCTGGCCGCAGAACTGGCCACCCGGTTTCTGTCGTCGCTGCACAATCAGGCGCTGCAGTCGTGGGTCATCGAACTCAGCCTGACGCCGCGGTTTGACGAACAGGCGGCGCTGGCACTCGACGCCGACCGCCAATACTACAACGGGCGTGCCGGCTGGGAACAACTGAAGAGGTTCTCGTTCATCTGGCAGCAGCCCGATGGGTTGTGGCGCCTCCACAAAACGATGCGCGATACGCTCCGTGTGCGCTCCGGAGCACAGACGCCCACCGTCCACGCCTGGTTCCTCACCCATTGGACGGACAGGCCGGACCGTTCGCTGGCGTGGTTTCATCGATGGACGCTCGATCCGGCAGGTGTCCTCGAAGAGTGGAAAGTGCAGCACGCCGCCGCGCTCAAAGACCTCGGTATGGTCGCGGCGCGCGAGCTCGTGGTCAGGTGGGCGGACGTCCCTCTGGATGACGCCGACCGCCGCGTCATCGGAGATGCCCTCTGGGCGACGACGCACTGGAGACTCGGGACGGCGCTGGTGGATACGCCGTTTGCGCCGCGGCGAGACTCCCTGGTCTCCGCGATCGGACACTTCGAGGCGGCCCTGGGCGTGTTCAAGCCTGGGACCCAGGATTGGGCCGCGACCCATGTCGGCGTTGGGAATGCGTACGCGCACTTGCCGACCGGGGATCGGACTGAGAACACGCGGCGGGCCATCGTCCACTATGAGGCCGCGCTTCGCGTTTACACCGAGGCGGCCTTCCCGGCGGATTGGGCCGCCGTGCAAAACAACCTGGCTGCGCTGTTCGCCGATTTGCCTGTGGGGGATCTGGGCGAGAATGTGCGCCGCGGGATCGAGTGTTGCGAGGCGGCGCTGCGGGTCTATACGCAGGGGAGCTTCCCGACCGAGTGGGCGACCGTGCAGGTCACGCTGGGCAACGCCTACCAGAATCTCTGGACCGGAGATCGTGCCGAACACCTGGGGCGGGCGATCGCGTGCTATGAAGGGGCGCTGCGGGTTCGTACCAGAACGGCCTTCCCGGCCGAGTGGGCGGCGGTGCAGACGAACCTCGGCAACGCCCACTCGAATCTGCCCACCGGAGATGCCGGTCGAAATCTCACACGCGCGATCGAGTACTTCGAGGCCGCGCTGGAGGTGCGCACCGAGGCCGACTTCCCATTGGAGTGGGCGATCGCCCAAGTGTACCTGGCGAATGCCTACACGCGTCTGCCGACGGGCGATCGACGCGAGAACCTGCAACAGGCGATCGAGTGCTACACGGCCGCGCTGCGGACGTGCACGGAGATGGATTTCCCCGCGCAATGGGCCATGATCCAATCCGGGCTGGCGATCGCGTACACCAACCTGCCGAGCGACGACCGGGAGGCCGACCTGCGACGCGCCGTCGCAGGTTGCGAAGCGGCGCTCCGCGTCTTCACGAGGGCCGAGTATCCGGCGATCTGGGCGGAGGTCCAGACGAACCTTGGCGCAGTGTATCATGCACTCCCCGGCGCCAACCGCGGGGACAATCTCCAGCGGGCCATTGCCTGTTTCGAATCCGCGCTCGAAGTGCACACAGAGGCGGCGCTGCCGGCGAGTTGGTCCCTGGCGCAGATGAATTTGGGGGTCGCCTACGTCAGCCTGCCGGACGGCGATCCGGAAGAGAACCTGCGACGGGCGATCACCTACTTTGAGGCCGCGCTGCGGGTGCGAACTCAAGAGGCGTTTCCCGTGGAATGGGCGACCGCCCAACACAACCTGGGTGTGGCATGGGGGAAGATGCCGGGAGGCGACCGGTCTGAGAGCGTCCGGCGTTCTATCGGCCATCTCGAGAGCGCGCTCCGCATCCGCACCGAGGCGTCGGTCCCGGCGGACTGGGCCGATACCCAGCGAGTCCTGGGGGCGGCGCTGGCCGATCAGGCTTTGGTGACCGGGGACCGTACGCGGATCCCAGAGGCGCGAGAACGGTGCCTGGCGGCCGCCCGCGTGTACGGGACCCAGGACCGGCACGAGAAGCAGGCGGAGGTAACCGAGCTGCTGGCGCGGATCGACGCGGCGCTCGTAGCCCGCCCGCCAGCCATATAGCGGCCCTCCCCGACGGCCCCGCCCCCGAAATGCAGGCGTGCGACCGACGCCCGCCGAAGAGCGCCCCACCTGGTTTGTAGCCGCTGCCAGAGGAGGGAACGGCATGAAGTCCTTTGACCTGTCACGGTGTCGTGTGCTCGACCTCTCGCAGAACTTCAGCGTCGACTCGCCACCGTTCGCCTACTACGAGGGCCCCACCATCAAGTGGGTCAAGAAGATGGCTTTCGAAGGCGTGAACGCCCAGCACATCAGCAGCACTAACCACATCGCCACGCACCTCGACTCGCCGCTCCACTTCAACGATCCCGGTCCTGACGTTGCCGGGATCCCCATCGGCGCGCTGGTCGGACCCGCTTGTATCGTTGATCTTCAGCAGTTCGGCGTCGGCGACTACGACATCTACGGGCCGAAGCACTTTGAGCAGTGGGAGAGGAAATTTGGGATCAGGATCGAGCGCGGCGACATCCTGGTTATTCATACGGGTTACCATGCGTACTACAACGAAGACTGGTCACCGGCCACCAAGCGGCAGCACGCCGACGCGCGGCCCGATCTGCCCAGGTCCTTTCTGCGCCATCCCGGCCCGCGCGCCGAGTTCTGCGACTGGGTGCTCGACCGCGGCATCCGCTGGATGGCGATCGACGCGATCTCGACCGATCATCCGTTCAATACGAAGGTCCGCGACGCCCGACGCGATCTCGTCCCTGACGTCGAGAAGAAGATCGGCATGTCGATGGATCAGGCGTTTCCATGGCCGCGAGACTATCAGGCGACGCACACGAAGCTCTTTCCGCGAGGCGTGTTTCACGTTGAGAACGTCGGCGGCGAGATCGACCTCGTGCTGAACCAGCGCGTCTGGGTGGGCTGCTTCCCGTTCCGCTTCAAGGGTGGTGAGGCGGCGTTCTGCCGGTTCGTGGCCTTCGTCGAGGCCGAAGGCCACACGGCGCCGGCGGAGCCCCTGCGCACCGCGGCCGCAGCGCGCCCGACGCAACCGACCGCCCGCGCAGCACAGCCGGCGCGATCGCCGAAACCTGCGCGATCCGTGGCGCGCTCGTCGCGTACGGCC
>CBRGMJ010000043.1:0-7904 GCA_967797525.1 uncultured bacterium
CCGCCCCGCCCCATTCCTCATCGACCACCGACTGGATCATCGCGCTGCGCTGCAACCGAACCTCTGCGCGGCGAAGCGCCCGCACCGCGCCTATGAAGGTGAAGAGACTACCCTTGGCGTCCGCCACGCCGAGACCGTAAATGTTCCCATGCTCGAAGTGGGCGGAGAACGGGTGATGTGTCCACGCGGTCGCGTCACCCGGCCCAACGGTATCTGCGTGGCTGTTGAGGATCACCGCCGCGCGCAGGCCATCGGGTGGCTCGTGGCTGGGGATCCAGCCGATGACGTTGGGCCGGCCGTGAAATCCCTCGGGACGCAACGCGCCGCGAATCTCGGGCTGCCACCCGGCCAGCGCGCCGGGGTCGGGCTCCCACGACTCGACCCGGCACCCGAGTCCCTCGAGTTCCGCCGCGACGAATTGTTGAAACGCACCCTCGCCGCCACCGTCTTCGACCGAGGGGTTGACGCTGGCGATGCGGACACCGGCACGTAGCCGCTCCACGGCCTCGTCGATGACGCCGGCGACAGCGCGCCGGATAATGTCGGTGTCGGCCGGTGGCACGCGCATTCGGAAACACTTGGTTCACGGGAACCGTTCAATCTCCTCCCGCAGGAGATGCGATTCGACACGTCGAAGGCCGAGCAAAATCGGCCCCATGTGAGCGAATTTCATAGGGAGGGCACAAGCGTGAAACGCTACAGGCTGCATGTCGCAACGGTGGCTCTGGTCGCGGCTCTCCTCGCACTCCAGAACTTGCAGGCGGCGCCGGCACCCGCGCCTGCAGCCCCGCAGCCCGGTGGTACCCTTATCATCGTTACTCACCAGAAGCCCGCGCACCTCGACCCCGGTGTTCACACGTCGCGCTATACGGCCATGATCAACCAGAACACACACGATTCCCTGATCTGGCAGGTCGAGGCCAACAAGTTTGCGGCCGGTCTGGCCGAGCGGTGGGAGGTCGCGTCCGATTTCAAGAGCTACACGTTCTACCTCCGCCGCGACGTCCGGTTCCATGACGGCACGCCGTTCAATGCGGAAGCGGTCAAGTTCACCTTCGACCGCATTCGCGACCCACGAACCCGGTCGACTCGGGCGCCCTTCCTCGGCGACTACAACCGGACTGAGGTCGTCGACCCGTATACCGTCCGCGTCGTCTTCAACGATCCGTACCCGCAGTTCATGCAGTCGGTCTCGAGCGTGGGTCTCGGCCCGATCTCGCCGACGGCGGTCCGCCGGCTGGGCGATGGGGCGCTCAAGATGCCGGTCGCCACGGGTCCCTTCAAGGTCGACAGCTGGCCGGACGAGAATACGCTGGTGCTCGTACGCAACCCTGACTACCGCTGGGGTCCGCCCCACATGCGCAACCGCGGCCCCGCCCACCTCGAGCGGGTGGTCTACAAGTTCATTGAAGAAGAACAGACGAAGACCGCCGCGCTGGAGAAGCGAGAGGCGCACATCGCGGAGGACCCGTCGCGCCAGATGGCGCCCACGTTTAGGAACGATCCCCGGTTCCAGTTGATGATGTTCAAGACCGCGGGCGTCCCGCAGCACTGGGCCATGAACTTGTCCAAGTACCCCACCAACGACATCGCCGTACGGCGTGCCGCCTCTTACGCGCTCGACCGGGAGAAGATCGCGCGGATCGCGTTCTTCAACACCGCGACGGCGGCCAAGGGGCCGTTGACCGATACGAACTGGGCCTTCTGGGCTGATGCGAAGAAGTATTATCCTTTCGATACGGCGCGCGCCACGGAAATCATGGACGCGGCGGGGTACAAGCGCAACCCGAATACGAGGATCTACGAGAAGGACGGCCGGCCCGTGCGCGTGCGGCTCGTCACTACCTCGACCTGGGAGCAGGTGCGCGCGGCGACGCTGGCCCAGCAGATGATGAAAGAAGTGGGGATCGATTTCGTCGTCGAAGCGATGGTCTACGACGCGACGGTGATCCGCTACGCCAACAACGACTACGAGCTGGGCCGCCTGGGTCTGTCGACGTTCGACCCCGATGGACTCTGGGCCGCCTTCCACTCGACGCAGATCACCGAGGGGACGCAGTTCAACCGCGGCCGGCTGGCCAATAAAGAACTGGACGCGCTGCTCGACAAGGGACGCGAGCTCAACGACCCGGAGCAACGCAAGCGCATCTACGCGCAGGTCCAGAAGATGCTGCTGGACATGGCCAACGCGTTGTATGTGTGGGAGGACAACTACTTCTTTGCCGGGCAGTCCTGCGTGAAGGGCTGGCACTGGAATATCGTTGGGCTCTACGAGCTGCACAACGTGTGGCTTGAAGGGGACTGCCGGCGCATTAACTGAACGGGTTTGCGGACCTACCTCAGCCGGCGCCTGCTCACGCTGATCCCAGTCGTCGTCGGGGTCACCTTTGCGGTGTTCATCATGCTCCACCTCATGCCGGTCGACCCGGTCATGATGATGATCACGGAGCTTTCCTCAGGGCAGGCGCCCGTGCAGCCCAATGAAGTCACGAAGGCGCGGTACGACGAGATGCGGCACGAGATGGGGTTGGATCGGCCCCTGCTCGTGCAGTACGCGGCGTTCCTGGGCCGTGTGGTGCAGGGCGACCTGGGCAAGTCGTTTCAGACTCGGCGGACCGTCTGGGACATGATTACCAGGAACGTCGGTTCCACGGTGGAACTGGCCGTGGCCGGTTTGGGACTGGCGGTGGTGCTCGGGATCGTGCTCGGGGTGGTGGCCGCCCTCCGCCGGGACACGTGGTTGGACGCGACCGTTATGGCCTTCTCAGTCACGGGTCTCTCGCTGCCGTCGTTCTGGCTCGGGATCATGCTCATCCTGCTGATCTCGTTCAAGCTCGGCCTGCTGCCGGTGATCTCGCCGAGAGGCTGGGAGGGGTTGATCCTCCCGGCCCTGACGCTCGGGCTGCGCGCCTCGGCGGTCATTGCCCGGCTCACCCGCGCCTCGCTGGTCGAGATCCTGAATCTAGATTATGTTAGGACCGCCCGCTCCAAGGGCCTCCCGGCCAGGATGGTCGTGGTGAATCATGCGCTGAGGAACGCGCTGATCCCCGTCGTCACCGTCGTCGGGCTGCAGTTCGGCAACCTGCTGTCGGGCGCCGTCATCGTCGAGAGCGTCTTTGGCCGGCCCGGGATCGGCAGCATGGCGGTGCGCGCGATCCTGTTCAAAGACTTCCCGCTGGTCCAGGGCACGGTGCTCGTGCTCGCGATTTCCTACGTGTGCGTCAACCTGCTGGTTGATCTATCCTACGCCTGGCTCAACCCACAGATTCGCCTGGGGGGTTAGGGGTGGCCGCCCCCGCCGTCGCGCGGCTCCCGCGGTCGGCGATGCCGTTTCAGACCTTTCGCCGCGAGGTGCTCCGCAGGCTGGTGCGCAAACCGCTGGCGATTGCGGGGACGATGCTGCTGGTCATCATGATCGGCGCGGCGATCTTCGCCCCCTTCATCGCGCCGCACCCGCCCGACTCGCAGGGAGTCGCCGATCCCTTCGAACCGCCGTCGGCAAAACATCCGTTCGGCGCGGATCAGTTCGGTCGCGACAACTTCAGCCGCGTCCTCTACGGTGGGCGCATCTCGCTGCAGATCGGACTGGTGGCCGTGGCGATCGGTGGCACGGCGGGGCTCATCCTGGGGTGTCTGGCCGGATACCTCAGCGGGTGGGTCGATGAGACCGTGATGCGCTTCATCGACATCATGCTGGCCTTCCCGGGGATATTGCTCGCGATCGCGGTCGTGGTCATGCTCGGTCCCAGTCTGTACAATTTGATGATCGCGGTCGGCGTCGGCGCGATCCCGACGTTCGCCAGAGTCATTCGCGCCGCGGTCCTCGAGGCGAAGGAACGCGACTACGTCGCGGCGGCGCGCGCGATCGGCGTCACCGATCTGATGATCGTTGGACGCCACATCCTGCCCAACATCATGGCGCCATTTATCGTCCTGGCCACCCTCGATGTCGCCACGGCCATCCTTTCCGGCACCGCCCTGTCGTATCTGGGTCTCGGCGCGAAGCCACCCTCGCCCGAATGGGGGCTGATGCTCTCCGAGGGGAGAACGTTCATCCGCAACGCGTGGTGGGTCGGCACCTTCCCCGGTCTGGCCATCACGCTCACAGTCATCGGTATTAACTTACTCGGGGACGCGTTGCGCGACGCGCTCGATCCGCGATTGAGGGGGACGCGATGAGGTCACCGCGATGAAAGTCTATATTGCCACTGACATGGAAGGGATCTCCGGGATCGTCGATCGGGCGCAGATCTCGCCGCCAGGCGTGGATCTGCGCCGCGGGCGCACCCTGCTCACCGAGGATACGAACGCCGCGATCCGTGGGGCGCTCGCGGCTGGGGCGACCGAGATTGTGGTGTCGGGCGGTCACGGCGGCAACGGGATGCGCAATATCATCGACGAGGACCTGCATCCAGCTGCCTGGCTGGTCAGCGGCGACACGCGCCGGTCGTCGCTCGAAGGGATGGATCAGTCCTTCAGCGCGGTCGTGCTGATCGGCTTCCACACGCGGCACGGGCTGTCCGGGGTGCTCGACCACACGATCACCGCGCGCGACGTCTATGAGATCCGCGTCCACGGCCGGCCCATTGGCGAGATCGGTCTCTACGGGCTGGCGGCCGGTCACCGGGGCGTCCCGGTGGTGGTCGTCAGCGGCGACGACCGGCTGGTCGCCGAGACGAAGGAATGGTTTCCCTGGGCGGTGCCCGTGGTGGTGAAGTACGCGATCGGCCGACACGCGGCCCGATTGATGCACCCGGCTCGGGCCCAGCAGCTCATCGAGCAGAAGACGACCGAAGCGCTGCGGAATCTGGGGAGGATGAAACCATTGCGCGTCCCCGAACCGGTCGAGATCGAGATTCAGTTCAAACGGACGGCGCACGCCGATGAGGCCGACCGCGTGCCGGGCGTCGAACGCGTCGATGACTGTACGGTTCGGGCGCGTGCGCAGGACGCCGCGGCTGCCGGGTCGCTGATCCGCACCTGTCTCAAGCTGGGCGCCACGGCGCAAAACGATCCGATGCGGTGACGGAGGAGACGGATGAAGGTCTACATTTCTGTCGACATCGAAGGGGTGGCCGGCATCGTCGACCGCGCGCAGGCCTCTCTGCCGGGTATCGACTACGAGCGCGGGCGGCGGCTGATGACGCAGGAGGCCGCGGCGGCGGTGCGCGGGGCGCTGGCCGGCGGGGCCACCGAGGTCTGGGTCTCCGACTCGCACGGGTCCAACGGGAGTCGCAACATCATCGTCGAGGATCTGCCGCAGGAGTGCTGGCTGATCAGCGGCGACAGCCGCCCCATGGCGCAGGTCGAGGGTCTGGATCGCTCGTTTACGGCCGTGGCCCTGGTCGGGTACCACACGCGCCACGGTCTCTCCGGCGTGCTCGACCATACGTTCAGCGCCCGTGAGGTGTTCGAACTGAAACTCAACGGTCGGGCCGTAGGGGAAGTGGGTTTGAACGCGTCCGTGGCCGGGCATTTGGGTGTCCCGGTGGTGCTCGTCTCAGGTGACCACAAGCTCGCCGGTGAGGTGGCCGAGATCCTCCCGTGGACCGAACGCGTGGTCGTCAAGGATGCGATCGGTCGCCACGCGAGCAAGGCGATGCACCCGCAGCGCGCGCGTCAGGCGATCGAGGATGGTCTTAAGCGGGCGCTGGGTCGTCTCAAAGAGATGAAGCTCTTCGACATCGGGAAACCCGTTCGGGCGGATCTGGCATTCAAGCACACGAGCATGGCCGATGCCGCGGTGGGCATGCCGGGGGTGGAGCGGATCGGCGACATGACCGTGCGTATTACCGCGCCCGACGCGGTGGCGCTCTATCCGCTGATCGTGACCGCAATCCACCTGGGTGGCCATGCCGTGTCTGCGCCTATGAAGCTTGGGACGATGAGCCCGCCAGGATCGTAGTTCGACAATCCAGAGGAGGTGGATGGTGTGGAGAAGCTACGAACGCCATTTATGGTCAACGCGGTCTATCTGTTCTTGCTAGGGATCTCGACGCTGTCGCCCTCGATCGCACAGAGCGTGTTTGGCTACGAGGTCAAGGACGCCGGCATCTTACTCACCCTTTCGGCGCTCTTCTTTGGGTTCGGCGTGGTCACCTGGAGCATCGCCAGCAACGTCGACAAGTACGGCGGCCTGGCGTCGGCGCAGGTGATAGCGCTCGCTATCGCGATCGTGTTCGTCCTGTGGGCCTGGTCGCGAGGGCTCTACACGGCGCGAAACGCCCTCGCGCCGACCATCATCAACGGCGTCCTGGCCGCGTGGATCTGGTCCGCGAAGCCGAAGTCCTGATGAATGCACTACGCGCGCTGGCGTCGTTCCTCGTCGGCCTCGAGGGCCGCCACGTCCCCGACGTCGTTAGACGGCATTGTGGCACGCTGACCGCAGACAGCGTGGCCTGTGCTCTAGGCGCGTTCCGTACTGCCGAGGGTCGCCGGATCGCCCGTGCGTTCCAGCGCGACACGCCGTATCGCATCTTTGTGACGGCCGACGCGCTCGCCGGCGTGCACATCGACGCCATGCTAGGCAACCTCCTCGACTTCGATGATGTCTACGAAGGGTCGGGGCACGTCGGGTGCATGATCATTCCACCCGCCCTGCGGCTCGGCGCGATGCTCGGGGCGACCAACGACGACGTGGTCGCGGCCATCGCGGGCGGCTTCGAAGTCGCCGCGCGGTTTCTGGACGCGTCGAGGCCCAGCGAAGCGGCGAGGGCGCAGATCTGGGGGATTGGGTCTCGGCTGGCGCCGGCCACCGCAGCGGTCGTGGCCAGGTTGCTGGGGTTGAACGCCGAGGCCGCCGCGCATGCGTTGGCCCTCGCGTGCGCCACGGCGCCGGTGGCCTCGGTGCGCAAGACCGTCTATGGCGGCAGTGGCGTCACCTGGGTGAAGAACAACTTCGGCATCGCCGCGACGGCCGGCGTGGCGGCGGCCTTCATGGCCGCCGAGGGCGCCCGCGGCCCGCTCGACATTCTCGAGGGCCCTGACGGCTTCGCCCGGATGATCGGGACTGATGGCTGGATTCCGGACGTCCTGACCCAGGGTCTCGGTACGACGTGGCTGCTGCCGCGAATCGGTCTCAAACCCTATCCCTGCTGCCGGCATGCCCATGGCGTGATCGATGCCGCGCAGCAGGGCCTGCGCGATCTCGGCGTCCCGGCGACCGCCGTTGACGAGATCATCGTTGCGGGGCCCGTCTGGATCCACGGCGTGCCGTTCACACATCTCGCCCCGACGACGATGCACGACGCGCAGTACAGCATTCCGTATTGTGTTGCGGTGGCGCTGTTGGGGATCGAGCCCGGCGTCGCGTGGTTTGAACCTGCCACTCTCGCGCGCGCCGACGTGCGCTCGCTGGCGTCAACGGTGCGCATCGAACCGCAGCCCCGAGGAGGCGCCGGAGGCCGAGTGCGTCTCGCGGCCGCCGGGCGCGCGACCACGGTCGAAGTCACCGTGCCGCGAGGCTCCCCGGCGCTGCCCCTCTCGGGGGCCGAGCAACGCGCCAAGTACATGACGCTGGTCCGCGGCCTCATGGACGAGCGGCGGGCCGGGCGCACGTTTGATGAGTTGAAGGCTCTACGATTCGATCCCGATTCGCGCGCACTCGTCGACGCTCTCCCGGCGATCGATTTCCAGGCAGGAGATCCGCCTAGGGTTTTCGCCAGATCGCCGAGAGGCGGTCTCCCATTACGCTGAGGTGGTACAGGCGCAGGCCCTGCGCCGCGAAGGCATTGTACTTGGCCTGATAGTCGTCGGGCGTCATGTCGCGATAGTGGGCCCACTCACCCGGCAGCCTCTCCATGATGACGGCATACCGTCTGACCGGGCCATCCTGGTAGGCCATGAACCGGGTGGGCCTGAAGCCCTGCGGGAAGTGTCGGTTGAACAGGGCGGTGTACTCGTCG
>CBRGMJ010000044.1:0-7873 GCA_967797525.1 uncultured bacterium
AAGGGCACGGGGCGCGCGCGGGCGGGCAGCCGGCGCTCGCCGTTGTGGACCGGTGGTGGGATCACCTTTGGCCCCGTGCCACGCAACCACTCGCAGTCGATCCCGCGGAAAGAACGCCAGCTCGCCCTGCGGTCGGCGCTGTCGGCCAAAGCGGACTCTGGCCGCCTGGTGGTGATCGACTCCCCGGTCGCGCAGTCGAAAACCAAAGCTGTGGCGACGCTGTTGCGGACCATCGGCGCGGCCGATCGCCCCGTCATTGTGACGGCGGCGAGCGAGACCGCGTTTGCGCGAGCTGCGGCCAACCTGCGCGGAGCCAGGGTGATGGACGCCCGGCGATTGTCGGTGCGAGACCTGCTCACCCCAGGCATCGTGGTGGTCACCAAGCCGGCGCTCACCGTGCTGACGGAGGTCCTCGGCGCATGAAGCCCCGTGAGATCATCCGCCGGCCGATCATGACCGAGAAGAGCCTGCGTGGGGGCGAAGGTGGTAAGTACACTTTTGAGGTGGCGCTAGACGCAACCAAGTTTGATGTCCGGGCGGCCGTGGAGGCGATCTTCTCGGTGCAGGTGCGCAAAGTGAACGTCATCAACACCCCCGGCCGCACGCGTCGGCGCGGACGGTACACGTTTCAATCGCCGATGCGGCGGAAGGCCATCGTCACGTTGGCGCCGGGGAACAAAATCGACCTTGAGGCACTGACGTAGGCCGAGGCCAGGGAGGCCGCCATGGGCACCAAGAAGTTCAAGCCCACGACGCCGGGACGACGGTTCGCGACCGTTCCCACATTCGACGAGATCACGAAATCCGAGCCCGAGCGGTCGCTCATTGAGCCCCTTCGCCAGCGCGCGGGCCGCAACACGCAGGGCAAGGTCACGACGCGCCATCGGGGCGCGGGCCACAAGCGGCAGTACCGGGTCGTCGACTTCAAGCGCGACAAGGACGGCGTGCCCGGCCGGGTCGCCGGGATTGAATACGATCCGGCCCGCTCGGCGCGTCTGGCGTTGCTGCACTATGCTGACGGCGAGAAACGCTACATCCTCGCGCCTGCCGGCGTGTCGGTCGGCGATACCGTGACGTCGGGGCCCGAAGCGGATATCCGGCCGGGGAATGCCCTGGCGCTGCGCGGGATCCCGGTCGGCACGATTGTGCACAACGTGGAATTACAGCCGGCACGTGGGGGACAGATGGTGCGCTCCGCCGGCTCCGGCGCCCAGATCATGGCGAAGGAAGGCGTGTTCGCGCATCTGCGGCTGCCGTCGGGGGAAGTCCGTCTGGTGTTGCTCGAGTGCCGGGCGACGATCGGTCAGGTGGGAAACGCCGATCACGAGGCGATGAAACTCGGGAAAGCCGGACGAACCCGCTGGTTGGGCCGGCGGCCGTCGGTCCGCGGCGTGGCGATGGATCCCTCCAGCCACCCGCATGGCGGCGGTGAGGGCCGGTCACCCATCGGCATGCCGGGACCCATGAGTCCGTGGGGCAAGCCGACGCTGGGGTACAAGACGCGCAAAGCGAAGCGTAGCGACGCGCTGGTCGTGAAGCGGCGCGAGTCGAAGTAGTGTTGAAGCTGTAGGGGGTCGACGAGTGCGATGGGACGATCGCGTAAGAAGGGGCCGTTCGTCGATGAGCACTTGATGGAAAAAGTCCGTGAATTGAACCGGTCACGGGAGCGTCGGGTGATCAAGACCTGGTCCCGGCGTTCCACCGTGCTCCCGGACTTCATCGGGCATACGATCGCAGTGTATGACGGTCGCAAGCACGTCCCGATCTACGTGACCGAGCAAATGGTGGGACACAAGCTCGGTGAGTTCGCGCCGACCCGCACATTCAAGGGGCACGGCGCCGCGACTGAACGGGCGACGACACTCAGGTAGTTGGAGGGGCACGGATGGAGGCACGGGCCACAGCCAAATACGTGAGCACGTCGGCGCTCAAGGTCCGGCGCGCGCTGGCTGGACTGCGTGGGCTGGCCGTGGACGAGGCCGCGTCACGCCTGCGCGTCGCGCCGGATCGCGCCTCGAGGGTGGTGGCCAAGGTGCTGCGGTCTGCCGTCGCCAACGCCGAGAACAACTTCGAGTTGTCGGCCGGCGACCTGATCGTCACGCGGGCGTTTGCCGATCGCGGTCCGGCCACCAAGCGGATGCAGCCGCGGGCGCGCGGCCGGGCTGATATCGTCACGAAGCGCAGCAGTCACATCACGATCGTAGTCGGGGAGCGTTCAGGCCGGCAGGCCTGACCGGAGGTGGACGGTGGGGCAGAAGGTTAATCCTGTTGGGTTACGGGTCGGGATCATTCGCGACTGGGAATCACGCTGGTACGCTAAGAACATGGCGGACCTCATCGAGGAAGATCAGAAGATCCGCACCCTGATCAAGAAGAAGCTCTACCGCGCCGGCATCTCGCGTGTTGAAATCGAGCGGGCGGCCAACCGCGTGCGGGTCGTCATTCACTCGGCGCGGCCAGGCATCATCATCGGTCGCGGCGGCACGGGCATCGATGCGCTGAAGAAGGAACTCGACGCCCTGACCGGGCGCCAGATCATGCTCAGCGTGAACGAGGTGCGCCGGCCCGAGATCGAGGCACAGCTCGTGGCGGAGAACGTGGCGCAGCAGCTCGAACGGCGCATCGCGTACCGCCGTGCGATGAAGCAGGCCGTGCAGCGCAGCCTGCGCGCGGGCGCGAAGGGCATTCGGATCGCATGCGCCGGTCGGCTCGGCGGTTCGGAGATCGCCAGGTACGAGTGGTACCGCGAAGGGCGCGTACCCTTGCACACGTTGCGGGCGGACATCGATTTTGGCGTGGCGGAGGCTCTGACGACATACGGGCGGATCGGGGTCAAGGTCTGGATCTATCGGGGCGACATCCTGCCCGAGGGTCGGCGGCACGAGCCCGAACTGCGCCGGCCCCCGAGACCCGATTCGGGACCGGGCGGCCCCGTGGTCATCCCCTCGCGCACGGCGCCGACGAGTGTGACGAGTGGAAGGAGGAAGGGCACCGATGTTGATGCCCAAGCGAACTAAGTACCGGAAGACCCACCGGGGAAGGATGACCGGCAAGGTCTTGTCGGGGACGACTGTGACGTTCGGCGAGTACGGTCTGCAGGCGCTCGCGCCCGGGTGGCTGACCGGCGCCCAACTCGAAGCCGCGCGCCGCACGATCACGCGGTTTATCAAGCGCGGCGGCAAGTTGTGGATCCGGGTCTTTCCCGACAAGCCCGTGACGAAGAAGCCGGCCGAGACACGCCAAGGGGGCGGCAAGGGCAACCCAGAGATTTGGGTGGCGGTCGTGCGACCGGGACGGGTCCTCTTCGAACTCGCCGGTGTTCCCGAGGATCAGGCGCGTGAGGCCATGACCCTGGCGTCTCACAAACTGCCGATCAGGACCAAGTTCCTGCCCAGGGTGGTCGCGTAGATGAAGGCCAGCGCGCTCCGGGAGATGGGTGTGGCGGAACTGCGCAAGAGGCTCGACGAGGCCGAGCGGGAGCTGTTCTCGCTGCGTATCAAAGTCTCGCAGCAACGCAACACCTCGCGCATCAAGGAGTTGCGTCGTGACGTCGCGCGCATTAAGACCGTGCTGGGCCATCAGGGCATCACCGAGTAGGGCGAGGGCGGAGGAGAGCATGGCGGAACGCGGTACGCGGAAGCGCCAGGTGGGGCTCGTCACGAGCGACAAGATGGACAAGACCATCGTCATCGAGATCGAGATCGTGACGCGCCACCCGCTGTATCGGAAGACGATCCGGCGAAACAAGTCGTTGAAGGCGCACGACGAGGCGAATGCCGCGAAGGTGGGCGATCGGGTCCGCGTCGTGGAGACCCGGCCGCTCTCGAAGGAAAAGCGGTGGCGCCTGGTCGAGATCCTTGAACGCGCGCGCTAGGAGGATGCCAGCATGATCCAACAGGAGACCCGGCTCAAGGTGGCCGACAATACGGGCGCGCGAGAGTTGCTGTGCATCCGGGTGCTGGGCGGGTCGCACCGACGGTACGCGACGATCGGCGATATCATCGTCGCAACGGTCAAACAGGCCATCCCAAACAGCCCGGTCAAGAAGGGCGAAGTCGTCCGGGCAGTCGTCGTTCGTACCAAGAAGGAGCTACGCCGGACGGACGGATCCTACATCCGGTTCGACGACAATGCTGCGGTGCTGCTCTCGGACGCCCAGAACCCGCGGGGGACGCGCATCTTCGGACCGGTCGCCCGCGAGCTGCGCGACCGGCAATTCATGAAGATCATCTCGCTCGCGCCTGAAGTGCTGTAGCGGAGGCAGGACGATGGACATGGTTACGGTACGGCCCCGGGTGCATGTGAAGAAGGGGGATACCGTCGAGGTCATCGGCGGCAAGTTCCGCGGCAAGCGGGGGAAAGTGCTGCGGGTTCTCCGTGACGATGCCCGCGCGATTGTGGAAGGCATCAATCTCGTGAAGCGGCACACGAAGCCCAATCCAGGCAAGGGGCATCAGGGTGGGATCGTGGAAAAGGCCTCTCCCCTGCCGGCGGCCCGGCTGATGATCGTCTGCGCGAAGTGCGGCGAGGCCGCTCGGGTGGGGCACCGGTTCCTCGGAGACGGGACGAAGGTGCGCTTCTGCAAGCATTGCGGCGAGCAGATGGAAGGGTAGGAGACCGACGATGGCTCCCAGGCTAAAAGAGCGCTACCGGAGTGAAGCCGTGCCGAAGCTGCGCGAGCAGTTTCAGTATCGCAACCCGATGCAGGTCCCGCGTCTGGAGAAGGTCGTCATCAATGCGCGGGTGAGCAGCACGGCCGTGCAGGACGCGCGCGCGGTGGACAAGGTCGTCGAAGAACTCACGATCATCGCGGGACAGCGCCCCGTGGTCACGCGGGCCCGGCGGTCGATTGCCACGTTCAAACTGCGGCAAGGGATGCCGGTGGGGGTCAAGGTGACGCTGCGGGGCATCCGGATGTACGAGTTTCTCGACAAGTTGTTCAGCATCGCGCTGCCGCGTATCAAGGACTTCAAAGGGATCTCGGACAGGGCATTCGATGGCCGCGGGAACCTCAACCTGGGCATCAAGGAGCAGCTGATCTTTCCGGAAATCGAGTACGACAAGGTCGACAAGATTCGCGGCATGGACGTCACGGTCGTGACCACCGCCCGGACCGATGAAGAAGCCCGCGCGTTGCTGCGCTCACTGGGATTGCCTTTGCGCGACGCGGCCGCACAGACGTAACGAGAGGAGTCGGGTCGTGCCCAAGAAGTCGTTACTCGAAAAGTGGAAGCGCACGCCAAAGTTCCCCGTGCGCAAGTATACGCGGTGCCGGCGCTGCGGGCGTCCGCGCGCGGTCTTCCGCATGCTGGGACTGTGCCGCATATGCCTGCGGCAGCTGGCGTATCGTGGAGAGATTCCGGGGATGGTCAAGGCGAGCTGGTAGGAGGAGAGCGCTGTGGGCGGAGTGATCACCGACTCGATTGCGGACATGCTGACGCGGCTGCGCAACGCGAACTCCGCGAAGCACGATCACGTGCTGATCCCGACGAGCCGGATGAAGGTCGAGATTGCCAAGATCCTGAAGGCCGAAGGGTTCATCGCGGATTACCAGCTCATGGACAAGCCGCCCCAGCCGCAGTTGCGGCTTCAGCTGCGCTATGGGCCGAAACGGACACACATCCTGACGGGCATCCGCCGCGTCAGCCGGCCGGGTCTGCGCATCTACGCGAAGCGGACCGAGATCCCCCGTGTGCGACGCGGGATGGGTGTGGCAATCTTATCCACGTCGAAGGGGATCTTGACCGACAAAGACGCCCGCAAAGTCGGCATCGGGGGCGAGGTTATCTGTTATGTCTGGTAGCGCTGCGGCCGGGAGGGACTGAGCGATGTCGCGCATCGGGCGCCTGCCCGTCATCCTGCCCGCAGGAGTAGACGTCAAGGTGGACGGCCGGAACGTTCAGGTCAAGGGCCCCAAGGGACAGCTGACTCGCGACGTCCACCCGGAGATGCGGGTGGCCGTCGCCGACGGGCGGTTGACCGTCACACGCCCGAGCGATCTGCGCCATCACCGAGCGCTGCACGGGCTGACCAGGGCGCTGCTTGCGAACATGGTCAGAGGCGTGGTGGACGGCTACCGGATCGAGATGGAGATCCACGGTGTTGGCTATCGGGCGGTCAAGCAGGGCAAACAGGTTGTGCTGCAGGTCGGGTTTTCGCACCCGGTCGAGCTTGCGGCCCCGGCAGGCGTCGAGATCGAAGCCCCGCAGCCCAACCGCCTCGTCATCAGCGGGATGGACAAGGAAAAAGTTGGGCAGACGGCCGCCACGGTGCGCGCGATCCGGCCTCCAGATCCGTATAAGGGCAAGGGTATCCGGTACGCCGGGGAGCGCCTGCGGCTGAAGGCCGGGAAGGCCGGCCGGGCCGTCGGCAAGACCTAGCGCAGGGGGACACCGATGCACACGCACCCTGATCGCAACGTCATACGTCGGCGGCGGCACGCACGCTCGCGCCGCGGGCTCGCCGGCGCGCCGGCTCGGCCGCGGCTGTCGGTCTTCCGGAGTCTGAAGCAGATCTACGCCCAGGTGATCGATGATACGACCGGCACGACGCTGGTCGCGGCCTCGACGCTGGATCCCGAGATCCGATCGCAGGTCGCCGGCAAGAAGAAGGGTGAGGCGGCCGCGACGGTGGGCGCGATCTTGGCCCAGCGGGCGAAGGCCAAGGGCATCACCGCCGTCGTGTTTGACCGCGGTGGCTATCTGTACCACGGCCGCGTACGCGCGCTGGCCGAGAGCGCGCGCACGGCCGGACTGCAGTTCTAAGTCTCAGAGGAGACACGTCTCCAGGGGGAGTAGCGTGCCGCAGCGTATCGATCCGTCGACAATCAACCTGACCATCGAGAAGGCGGTCTTCATCAACCGCGTCGCGAAGGTGACCAAAGGCGCCAAGCGATTCAACTTCAGCGCCCTGGTCGTCGTCGGCGATGAGAACGGGCACGTCGGTGTCGGTCTGGGCAAGGCCGCCGAGGTCCCGGACGCCATCAGGAAGGGCGTCGAGGACGCGAAGAAGGTCCTCGTGGCCGTCCGGCGCGCCGCAACGACAATCCCGCACGAGGTGATCGGCAGGTTCGGAGCCGCCAGAGTCATGCTGCGCCCGGCGTCCGAGGGGACCGGTGTCATCGCAGGAGGCGCCGTTCGGGCCGTGCTGGAAGCCGCGGGCATCAAAGACATCCTGACCAAGGCGCTGGGGTCCACGAACCCGATCAACGTGGCCCGCGCCACGCTGGACGGGTTTGACCAGCTACGGCAGCCCGAAGAGGTCGCCAGGACCCGTGGCCGGCCCGTGGAGTTGGCCGGGAGGAAGGCGTAAGGTGGGCAAAACCGTGTTGTCTACGAGCAATCTGAAGCCCGCCGAGGGCGCCCACCCACGTCGCAGACGCATCGGCCGTGGGCTCGGCTCCGGCCGCGGCGTCTACGCGGGGAAGGGGCGCAAGGGCCAGAAGTCTCGGACCGGGATCCGCATGATCCCGGGGTTCGAGGGTGGCCAGACCAGACTCGTCAAGCGGCTGCCCTATCGTCGTGGCGTGCGGGGGGCCGGGAGCAACATGACCGGCGGCAAGCCAAAACCCGCCGTCCAGGAAGTTCGGCTCGCCGATCTCAACCGCTTCCCGGCGGGCAGCGAGGTGACGCCGGCGATGTTGCGTGGCGCCGGGCTGGTGGGATCGGGCAAGATCAAGGTGCTGGCCACCGGCCGGCTGGAGCACGGTCTGACGGTCCGGGTCCACGCCTTTACCGCCGGCGCGAAGACCGCGATTGAAGCCGCCGGTGGACGCGCAGAGGTGCTCGCTCGATGATGCAGGTTCGCCAGCTGTCTAACCCGCTGCGCATTCCCGACTTGCGCCGTCGCCTGCTCTTTACGGCGGGGATGCTGG